>CAYYOX010000748.1:0-3619 GCA_964473065.1 uncultured Planctomycetaceae bacterium
AGTCTTCCGGTATATTGCCCGGCCACATTGACCCCGCTGCCGTAGCGATACTCGACCGCCTCGGTATTGCTGACGATCACAACGAACTGGCCCGGATCGAGTTGAGCCACCGAGCCGCCGGTGAAATCAAAATCGATCCCGTCGGTGAACCGCACGCCGAGCAGATCGATCGGTATCGGGCCGATGTTCTTCAGTTCGACGAACTCGAAGTCGTCGTCATCGAGAAAGCCTTCCGTAATCTCGTCGGTCGTGCGGTCGTAGGGATGATAGTTCAGCTCGGTAATGGCGAAGTTTGCAGCATTGGCCGGCTGGTGGGTGATGAACTGGGCCTCGTGCAGGGCGGACCAGTTCGCGCCATTGAGCACACGCGCTTGGACCAGGGTGTTGTCGTCCAGCACGATCGGATCGCCCGACACCACGCCGGTCAGTTCCAGGTCGAAGCTGACGTCGCTACTATCGCCGCCTGCCTGGTGGATCTCGACCGCCAAGACATTGGTTCCCGCGACCAATAGCGACGGGTCTACGACGTACTCGTTGAACTCGTTTTCTGCAGGAACGCCAATGTAAGAGGAAGCGGGAGTTGAGTAGTTGATGTTTCCTCCGGGCAGATTGTCTCGAAGGATTTCCTGGCCGTTGAGATAGACCACGGCGCCATCGTCGCGCAGTAGCCGCAGTGTTACCCCGGCCAATTCCTCGGGTTGGGCCACTTCGAAGGCGTGACGGAAGTACGTGGTAATATACCGGTCGCTGGGAGCGGGACCGGACTCGATCACTGTCTGCTCGTCGCCGTCGCCGTAGCCGAGCTGCGCCGGCCCGGAATCCCAACTCGCGTCGTTGAAAGCCGACGCACGCCAAGCGGTCCCTTGATTGGATCCGTCGTCGAGGTATTTCCAGGCGGATCCCTTGGCAACGAGCGTGGTCGCGGTGAGTTGCTCGTCAAAGACCAGCGCACCGGGCGACGGACTACCGTCAGGCTGACGCGGATCGGAACCGTCGAGCGTATAATACACACTGCCCGTGGCGTTGGGGTTGCTCAGCAGCAGTTGAAAACCGGGCGACACCTGGCCTCCGTGTTGGTTCATGTTCGGGGCGTCGAGATCCGGATAGAGATCGACCGCACGCCACTGCCCAAACATAAGGCCCGGGCGCTGGACGAAGAAGACATCTCGAATCCAGTTGACCTGGTTCTGCCAAGTCTCTTGGGTCCGCGGCGGATAGACGTGATTCCAGGCACCGTCGCCCCAACGGGCCGACTCGCCCACGACCGCATCTTCGATGAAGGCCGCATACTCGTCGAAGCGGTCGAGATTGGGCTGGAGGCTCATCAGGCCGTCGTTGAACATGTACTCGTAGACCGCGTCGGCGAAATCCATTTGGAACTGGGGCACGTCTTGCAGGGCCTGGAAGATCTCGCCCGGTCCGCCGGTCCAATTATATTGGCCGGGAGTGAGCACGTTGGCATAGAGGTTGGCAAACGAGGCCTCGGCGTCCCAGCCAAAGACGCGCCACTTTTCACCCGGCGCTTGGCGTCGCGCCGTGTGCCAGTTGTTGGCCAGCCAGTCGACATTGCCCGCAAACTGGTTGACGATCAGATGGCTAATGAAGGCCGGGACATTGAGGGCCGCTTGAACGGCGTCGTAGTCGACCGGCGTCGCGCGGATCAGGCCCAGCAGTTGATTCCAGGAATCCCAAGTACCGTTCTCCAAGTTCCAGGTGTCGACGAAGTCATATTCTTCTTTTTCACCGCCGAAGTAGGAAGCGGCGAAGGAGTTGTCGGGACGTTCCAAGACGGTGTACATTCCCCAATACAGTCCGTCGAGATACACATGGGCCCAGGATCCATGGGCGGTGGGGCTACCCAGCGCCGTCTCGGTGTCGGAGACCCAGCGGTCGTAGGCGAAGGTGACCTGCGTGGGAAACCACTCGGCGGCCCAAGTGTCGGCCACACCCGCCCGCAGCACGATCGTGTCGTACTCGTCGACCGCGTCGTCGCCGAACCAGGGATACTTCAGCTTGGCCGGCCCGTAGTCGCGCTTGAACGACAACCGCAACCCGTGCTTCAGCGTGTGCGAAGGCAATCGACTGGCGCCGCCGTGGACTTGCAGTGCGGCATTGACCTGGAACATGGTGTTTCCGTCGCCGTCGAACAGTTCGACCGAAGCGGCCCGCTCCCAGGCGCTACCTCGACGCGTCGGGTTCGAGTAGATACCCGTCGTCTGGTCGAACAAGTCGTCCGGATCGAGGACCAGCGACAACGTGGGAATCGCCTTGAGGTCCTCGGCGATCCGGTCCCGATAGCGGACGTCATTAACCACGTCAGGGTCCATTTGATAGTTGGCCGCATAGCCTCCCCAAGTCGAAGGCCAACCGGCGCCGGTCTGTTGGATCACCTGCTCGGTAAAGATATACGTTTGCGTGTCGACGTTGGTCGGCACATAGTTCGGCTTGAAAGCGGCCGCCCGCAGGGTCGTGGTCCCCGTGATATGCACCGGGTCGGTGTAAAGCGTGCCGTCGGCTTCGGTCGGTTCACTGCCGTCGGTCGTGTAGTAGACCGCGGCATTGGGCGTATTGGTGGAGATCATCACATCGAATGGTGCGTCGTAGAAACCGCGGTCGACACTGAAACTCGTATCCCGCACGTAGTCGATCGCACCCGGCGTATCATTGATGCTCCCCGGCGTGGGTTCGATGAAGTATTGCTTACCCACGCCGCTTACGTCCGCCAGCAAGAGGAAGTTGTCGTCCGCGGCCGTGATGTTCAGTCCCTGGATCGCCAGCAGATTCGTTCCGTCTTCAAGCAACGGCAAGAAGAAGCTCAAATCAATGTTTTCGTACTGCAACGACTCGGCCACTGAACGCGTGTTGGTTGCGGTCGAATTCCATGTGAGCACCTCGGGCGCATGGCGGCGGGCTACCTCTTGGCCGTTTAAGTAGGCGACGAACCCGTCGTTATACTTCGCCCGCAAGACGAGCGTCTCCAGCGATTGCGGGCCCAGCACGCTGAAGGGAAGTCGCACCAGGACCGAGGAATTCACGCCGTGCATGTCCGCGGCCACGTCGACCTGAATTGCGTCGGCCAGTCCCGTGTCGGCCGCGTCGAAGCCCAGCCCGGTCGCCATGTCCAGCCGAAACGGGGTGTCGAGGTTTTCGTTCGGCCCGCCGCTGGTGGGCACATCATCCCACGTCCAGTCGGACGCATCGTTGTGGTCCGAGTTACCCACGCGCTGCATGGCGGCTGTGGCGGCAGTGTCCGTCGAGACCGGAAGCCCGTGCCAGGCATCATCGACCCGGATGTCTTGGAACCCGGCCACATCGATCTCGAAATCCGCAAACTCATAATCGTAATAGCCCCAGACCACGAAGTCGACGACGTTACCCTGGCCGTCCAGAATCATCACCCAACCCACATCGCTGGTCTTCCAGAAGATGTCATCCCCTTCCCTGTCGAGGCGTCGGAGCAACTCTCCGGGCGCCATCGAATCGGGAAACGTCCAGAATGGTGTGTGGACTTCGTTGACGTCGTAGTATCGGGCGCCGTTGTCGGCCACGATCCAGCCGGTCGTGTCGACCGTGGTGTCGGAAACGGTCTGAATCTAGAAGTAGTTCGGAGGTGCGGGGC
>CAYYOX010000749.1:0-2824 GCA_964473065.1 uncultured Planctomycetaceae bacterium
ATATGCATCAAAACGCATATTATGGCTCGAAGCCCGTTGAGTCAAGGGGCATTGGTGACGCAGTACAGGGTGGTAATGAACCACCAGGCCGGACTATGCGGCCGCCGGCTCTGGAGTGATTCCGAGTTGTTTCCGAGACCTTTCGAGCAACTGGTCTGCCAGCCGAAGCAGTTGATTTCCCCGTTCGACGGCCGGATCGCGGCGGTGGATCTCGTCGCTGGCCTGGAAGGTTCCGCCGCAGTGACGGCAGGCCACCTCGCGACCGACGTATTTGACGCGGATTTCCAGCGGACGTCCGCAGACGGGGCACTCTTGAACAAAATGGGGAAATCGCAACATCGGGCAATGCCTCCTTTCATCGGCGCAGAATCGGCTGCCTGCCGCGGGGGAGAAAGAGACGGCTAATCAGCCATCGTTCATATAGTACGCATTGCCGCCGAAAAGGTTCGCCCAAAAAACGTGGCACACCGTTCTTAACGGATGGCCGATTAGCGACTTTCCCACTTGGGTGGCTGGCGGCCGCAGCGCAGCGAAGCCCCAGGACCCGGACAACTGGGGCGCCGCTGCGCTATGCCCCAGCCACCCGTCGTTCTTAACGCACAGTCAAAGGTTTGACCATGACTATCCGAACGGGCGGCCTTGGACCATTTTGCGAAACGTGCGTTGCAGGATGGCTAGCGAGTTGCGGCGATTCAGGTTGCCCAACGCGATCCGCCAGCGGTCTTGCGTGCCGTAGAATCTCCAGTAGGCGCTGCGGATGATCTGCTGGACCAACGACTGCGGCGGGATGCTTGAAGCGAGCTCACTGCGCCGGTCATCGAGTTGCGAACCCGCCTTGAAGCGGAACGGCGTAAACTGTGCCCAAGTCAAACGCGACTCGGCGGCAAAACGAACCGTCTCCCGCATCCCGGCTTCTGACTCGCCCGGTACGCCGAGCGTGAAGTATCCGCCCAACTCCAACCCGATGTGCCGAGCTTCGGTGGCCAGTCGTTCGATTTTGCTCGGATCCCAATCGCGCCCGAACAGTCGCATGGCGTCCGGGCTGGTGCTGTCCAGTTGAAGGTAAACCCGATAACAGCCTGCCGTGACCAACTCCTCCAACAAGTCGAAAGGCAAGTCTTCCGGATGACACCCGGGAGGAACTTGCCAGACGACATCCGGCAACGTAGTGGAAATGGCCCGGCACAGCTCGATTATGTAAACGCGATCCTCGAAAAGGCCGAAGTCCTCGAAATGAAATTCGTCGACACCGAAACGATCGTTCAGCGCGGCCATCTCCTCGACCACTTGCTCCACGGGCCGCGTTCGTCGACCTCCGGGCAGCAGCCGCTCGATCGGCCGATGGGCGTCGGGCCGGTCGGACCCTCGGCCGGCTAGGATCTGTGTATAACGCGGACGACGCGTCGCCATTCCACGATAGTCGTCGACGTTGAAGATGTCCAAGTCGCGAGTTGGAAGCAGGCCGAGTTGCTCGATCCGTTCGAAATCCCGATCGCAGAAAAACCCATGCTCTCGCCACCGCTGCTGCCACACGACTCCGGGCGTCGGGGTCAGGTCGGCATCGGGCCACGCACGCAGCGCACCTAAGGCCGCACGTTCCGCTTCCCCAAGGATCACCGCGTCGACGGCCTGCTGGCCGAGGACTTCGTCGGGAAACAGCGTGGCATGAGGGCCCATGGCCACCAGCAGTCGCGGGTCGTCGTGGCTGAATCGGTCGAACAGGTCGCGTGTCCCGACCCAGGCTGCCGATTCGATCGGCCATAGGATCGCGTCGTATCCTTCGGCCGCCTTCGGCCAGCATGAAGTGCCCCTTACGCCCAGGTCGAGACCTTCGACGTGATGTCCTTCGTCTTTCAATGCGGTGGCCAGCGTGGCCAGTTCGCAAGGGAACATGGTCTCGCTGGGTTCCGGCGGCAAATTGACCAGCAGGACACGCATGGCAGTCGAGCCTCGCTTAGGGCCGGGCGCGGAAGAACAACTTGGGTAACTGCCGCATGGCCTCGAAACTTCGCTTCACCGAATCGAGCGTCAACAACATCGGGAGCATCCGCCGGAAGTAGCTTGCACGAAAATAAAACTTCCGATAGCAAAGCCCGCGAAAGTCAGAAAGCTCTTCGATCGTAAACGGCGGCGGTGCGTACAACACCTCCTGGAAGTTCTGCAAGTCGTGGTCGTAGGTCGGCGGTTCGCAGCCTTGCTCGGTCAGCTCCTCATACAAGGCCGAACCGGGCAGCGGCACCGTGGGTAGAAACATCGCGAAGTCGGGGTCCAACTCCAGGGCGAAATCGAGCGTCTCCTGCAAATGCTCGTGCCGTTCGGCGGGCGGGGCCAACATGAAAAACAGCCTGGCCCGGATGCCAACTTCCCGCAGCAAGGCCATCTTCTCGCGGACCTCCTCTTTGTTGGTCCCCTTATACTTCCGCAACATCTCGTCGTTACCCGACTCGATCCCGATCGACAAGCACGTGCAGCCGACTTGCTTCATCCGGCGGATCATCTTCTCTCGAATCAATCCGACCGTGCTGTAGCAATCCCATGTGAGCCGCAGTTTGCGCTGTTCGATCTGGTCGCAAATCCCCAGCACCCAATTCTCATCGATGGTGAACGTATCGTCGCGGAACTGAACGTGTCGAACGCGGTGCTGCTTGACCAGCGTTTCGAGCACATCGCCGATGTATTGCGGGCCATGGTGCCGCCAGCAGCGTTTCCAAATGCCGGGCGACGTGCAGAACTTGCAGTTCATCGGGCAGCCGCGGCTGGCGACCATGCTTATCGCGGGCGTGTTGAGTTTTACAATCCCCGCCTCGCCGTCGACCTGGAATGA
>CAYYOX010000749.1:2834-3614 GCA_964473065.1 uncultured Planctomycetaceae bacterium
CGACGCTGCTATCCGGGCCATGGTGCCGCCAGCAGCGTCTCAAAAGGCCGGGCGAGGTGAAGAACTTGTGGGTCTTCGGGCCGCCGAGGGTGGTGACCATGATTATGGCGGGCGTGTTGCCGGCCATGCCCAGGCTGATGCGATACTTGCGCATCGGCAGCAGATCGAAAGCGGGCGGCGGCAGTACGTCGAGGTCGTCGAGAAACGGACGTTCCTCTTCCGCGACCGCCGATCCGTCCAACTTGTGCAGCGTGCCGGCGATCCCCCGCGGCGGTTTTCCTTCGGCCAAGGCCGTGCAGATCTCCGCCATGGCGAATTCCCCTTCGCCGACAATGACCAGATCGACCGCCGCATTCTTGATGGCCCGCTCGGGATACAACGTCGGATGGCAACCGCCCAGCACGACCGTGATGGAAGGGTCCGCCTGCTTGACCATGTCGGCCACTTGAACCGAAGTGGGATAGACGGGCGAATTGGCGGTGATTCCCACCACATGCGGTCGGAAGCTTTCGATTTCCCGCCGAAGCCGCTGAATATCGTAACCCAACGTGGTGGAGTCGATCAGCCGGACCGAAAAACCTTTCGACCGCAACATGCCCGCGATAAACGCCAACCCCAACGGCGGCTCGATCGGAGCCGCAAAACCCATCGTCGAATAGACTCGCTGCCGATCGTAGGGCGGACTGATCAGACAGACGCGGAATTCTTCAAACGGTATTGTGGTCATGGGCGTTGTGTTGAAGACGAGTTAAGGCAGAACAGGAGTCGGCATTGGCGCCG
>CAYYOX010000750.1:0-2994 GCA_964473065.1 uncultured Planctomycetaceae bacterium
CGTTCAGCGGCAAAACATCTCAGAATGGTTCTGAGACCCGTGAACGGTTACGAAACGGCCAAACGCGTAGTCGAGCTTTCCGCGTTTTCTTTTCATTCGGTTGGAATATCGAACTTCGAGGCACAGCTCGATGTAGATGTACAGTTTGAGCATCACTGCGAACCGTTCATGCCCCCAGTCTTTTGGCTTTCCTGTCAACCAGTCCTCTAGATGCGGTTGCGACATGAGGATCAATTTGTGTTCAGCCAGTTCGCGAAGTTTCAGATTCTTGTCCCGAAGCATATACCATGGCACAAAGAACGTGATCCCCGCACTACTAACGGCCGGGAGGTGGTAGAAGCTGGGTTCAGCCATCTCGGGTCGCATAGGTATCGGCAGTTCCCACGTGGCGAGCGAATGAAGCCCCCAGTCTTGATAAAGGGACGTGTAAGCCATATCGAACGGATGATCCCTTTGTTGCAGTTCTGGGGGCTGCTCCCCGAAGAATGACCTTGGGAGTGCGGGAAACGCTCCTAACTTGTTGATGTTGGACTGCCACTGCTGCCGGAATCGGTTGCGGGCTAAGTGAAAGTCTGGGTGGGTCACCAGCCAACCGGCGTAACCCAGTTTCCGGGCCTCTACCCTCTCCTGCATTCGCGCTTTGGCATCCCAACATGCTTGGATCTCTTTGTCGCTTTTCCCGGATTTCCGCATACGTATCCAGGCGTTATCGCCCTCGACGAACTCTACACGCTGGAAGAGGCCAAACGCCGGCTGGGATGGACGGCCTCCGCCTTGCGGTCAGCGAAACGTCGCGGGCTCAAAGTCCTCGTGTGCGGCAAGAGGCATTACCTCACTGGAAAGGAAGTAATCAGATTCCTTGAGGCGATTAACGCTGCTGACGGTGAATAACACGCCGGGCGACCGCCCAATGGGCGCAAAAGACAACCGACTGTGAACACCGACAGCCAATCAACACAAAAACTCCCGATAAGAGGCCTATATATGTCCGAAAACGAAATCCAAGTCACTGTGGTCAGATACCCTGACCGCAAGTACTTCATGATGCGGTATATCGACCCCATAACCGGCAAACAGGCTGCCCGGTCGACCCGGACTACCCGACGCCGCGAGGCCGAACGCACGGCCGCAAAATGGGAAGCGGAACTCCAGGACGGGCGCTACCGGCCAACGAGTAAGATCACCTGGGACGAGTTCCGTGAACAGTACGAAGAGCAGAAGCTGGCCACTCTGGCCGACAAGACGCAAGAATCGGCGGCCACCGCCATGAACCATTTGGAGCGGCTGATCAACCCTAAGCGGCTGAACTCATTGACTTCAGCCACTCTAAGTCGATTTCAGACGGCCCTTCGCAAGGAAGGCATGAAGGATACAACTATCGCCACCTACCTTGCCCACCTTCGCCCAGCATTCACTTGGGCCGTTTCGATGGGCATACTTCGCGAGGTCCCCAATATGCATCCGCCGAAGCGGGCCAAAGGAAAGAGGCTCATGCGAGGCCGGCCGATTACTACCGAGGAATTCGAACGGATGATCCAGGCGGTCCTCAAAGTCCGAAAGCACGATCCCAGCGCGTGGCAACGCCACTTGACCGGGCTATGGCTGTCCGGCCTGCGGCTTGAAGAATCGACGGTCCTTTCCTGGGACGAGGACTCGCCCTTCACTATCGACCTGACCGGCAAGCATCCCCGGTTCCGAATCTACGCCGAGGCTGAGAAGGGACACCGGGACCGCTTGCTGCCGATGACTCCCGACTTCTCGGAGTTTCTTCTGAAGACCCCGAATAAGGAGCGGGCGGGTCGAGTGTTCCGGCTGACTGGCCTACAGACGGGAAGGCCGATTACGGCGAGGCGTGTTGGCCGCGTCATCTCGGACATTGGCAAGCTGGCCAAGGTGGTTGTGAACAAGGCTGAGGGCAAGTTTGCCAGCGCCCACGACCTGCGTCGGGCGTTCGGCACGCGTTGGGCCAGGCGGGTCATGCCGGCCACGTTGCAGCTTCTGATGCGGCACGAGTCGGTCGAGACCACGATGAAATACTACGTGGACCTCGACGCCGACGACCTTGCGTCCGAGCTTTGGGACCGGTTTGGCCCCGACTCGGAGCCATGGTCGGCTCGCGGTTCCTGCCCCTAGAAAAGGTAACCGACTCAGTCAGGTAACACTTTTGGTAACACCAGCCCAAACGCGCCCCCTGATTCGGAAAGAGGGGGCTTCCCAAGAAAAGCAACAACCCCTTAGAGAGTAAGGGGTTGTGAAAGCGGAGGGCATGGGAGTCGAACCCACAACCGGTTACCCGGCACCTCATTTCCAGTGAGGCCGCTAGCCATTCGCTTACCCTCCGAGGGTCTGATCAGAGCCTTGATCTAGACGATTAGGCATACTTCCTTTGCCGCTGGGGAGGAGAATCCCTAGTCGACGACCTGGGCGCCGCTGATCAGGTCGATGAACTCTTGGTTGGAACTGAACTTACCCAGTTTCGACGTGAGTTGTTCCATTGCGTCGACCGGGTGCATGCTTGAGAGCGTGCGACGCAACATGGTTACCGCGCGAAGCGTCTCCGGCGAAAGGAGTTTTTCTTCGCGACGGGTACCCGACTGGCTGATGTCGATCGCCGGCCAAATTCGCCGGTCGGCCAGTTTGCGGTCCAGCACCAATTCCATGTTGCCGGTTCCCTTGAACTCCTGGAAGATCAACTCGTCCATACGGCTTCCCGTATCGATCAAGGCGGTGCCTACGATCGTCAACGAGCCACCCTCCTCGAAGAGCCGTGCCGTGGCAAAGAGCTTCTTGGGGATGTCCATGGCCTTGATGTCCACGCCGCCGCTCATGGTACGTCCAGTGTTTCCGACCCATTTATTGAACGCCCGGGCCAGCCGGGTGATGGAATCCATCAGCAGCACGACGTCCTTGCCCATCTCGGCCAAGCGCTTGCAGCGTTCGATGACCAGTTGGGAGAGCCGCACGTGGCTTTCGATGTCACGGTCGAGGCTGCTG
>CAYYOX010000750.1:3004-3610 GCA_964473065.1 uncultured Planctomycetaceae bacterium
TCGATCAGCAGGACCATCAATTTCACGTCGGGGAAATTGGTGGAAATACCCAGGCTGATGTGCTGCAAGAGGATCGTCTTGCCGGTCCGCGGCGGCGCCACGATCAGCGCCCGCTGGCCTTTACCCAAGGGTGTGAGCAGATCCATCACGCGCGTGGTCAGGGGTTCAGGACCGACTTCGAGCTTCAACCAGTTTTCCGGATTGATGGGCGTTAGCGAGTGGAACTCCTTGACCTCGCAGTACTCCTCGGGCTTCATTCCGTCGACATCGAGGATTTCCTTCACGCGGGGTCCCTGCTGTCGACGTCCGGGCTGGATCATGCCCTGGATCAGAACCCCTTCACGCAGCCCGAACTTGTCGATCATGCTCCCCGGCACGAACGGGTCGGTCAGTTCGCGAATGTAGTTGTTCTTCGGATCGCGGAGGAAACCGTATCCGTTGGGATGCAACTCCAGCACGCCGCTGCCGGGTTCGACGGGCCCGGGCTCGCCATTGTCGGCCGAATCTCCACCGCCGTTTCCGCCGCCACCGCCTCGAACCTGCCGGTTTCGCCCGCGCGGGTCGCCGCTACGAGGTTGATTTCCTCGACCGCCGCCGCCACCGCCA
>CAYYOX010000751.1:0-3599 GCA_964473065.1 uncultured Planctomycetaceae bacterium
TCGAAAGAAAAGTTGTTGCTTCCGTCAAGGCCCAGGTAGGAGTCCATGGTGTAGACAGCGAGAGCGATCGGTTGGAGACTTTCACTGTCCAGGTCACCAATGCTTATCACGGCTTCCGGGTCGTTGAATTTTCCCCCGCTAGTGTCGGCCACCTTGTGGCCGGAGATGACGTAATTCCCGTCCCGATCCTTGATGCGGCCCAGGTTTCCATCGAGGTCATATTGATACTCCTCCTTCTGCCCGAAGGCATCGGTTGTGGAGGTTTTCAGGCCGTTCTGCCACTCGAATTCGGTCGTGGTTCGGTCGGGGTAGAGTTCTTCGGTGACGTTGCCCTTGTCGTCGTAGGTGTAATGGGTCGTCTGTCCGCGTTCGTTGGTCGAGGCCGTTCGGTTGCGGAAAAGGTTGTAGGACATGCCGGCCGTATTGCCTTCGGCGTCGATCACCTCGAACCCGCGTCGGTTGGCATAGTAGGTAAACTCGGTCGTCCCGCCACTGGGATCAATGACTTTCCACAGCAGCCCGTCCCGGGCCGTGTCCGTATAGTACTCGTACTGCACCACCGCCTGCGGCGTATTCGCGTCGGAAGGCGCGGTTACCGTCGACAGCCGATCATTGGAGTCGTAGCCGTAGGTCCAGGTGCGCTGATCAAAGTCGGTGATCGTATCGATATGGCCGTTCAGATAAGTGAACGTCAGTTTCCTCGTCTGCGCCTGATCAACGATGTCGACAACGCAGTCGATCTCGTCCGTACCGGCAGCGTACTCGACCTGCACGCCATTGCCGTAGCGATCCGCCCTGCTCTTCAGTCGTGCCGTAACGCCGGGTTCTACACTGGGTTCGAAAACAACCTTGTTGCCCGATTTGTCCGTCCAGGTGTAATGACCCGACGTGGGGACGTCCTTCTCAAAAGTGCCGAAGAGGTATTCGGGTGGCTTGTAGCCAGCTCCATCCGGCTCGAACTTCAGGCGGTCTCCGGTACTGGCAAACCACACCTTTGTACCGACAGGATCATCGGCATCACCCTCCTCCAGCCGGTCGCTGAAGCTGAACGACCACCCTTCGCTCATACCGCGTTGCGAATCGAAGTCGGGATCGCCCACATTGGTCGAATCGTAGTGTCGACTAATTGAGAGCGGGAAACCCATGTTCGGAATGACCAGATCCGTCTCGTCGTGAATGAGATTGCCGTTAGCCGTGTTGATCGGATCGAGGTCGATAGTTTGCGTGGGGAAGCTGGGGATGTCCAGGACCTCGTTGCCGATGCCGGTCGTGTAGCTGCCATGCGCCTCTCCAAGTTCTCCGTTGATCCCACCGTGAATCAGGGAGCTAGTCGTCGACCAATCAGTGGCGTGCACGAAGTATCCGACGCCTTCCCATTTCTCATTGAGCGGCGTCGACCCGTTGCCAAAATACTGTTCCTCAACAGGTGTGATGATCGTGTAACCGGGAGTGAGGCGTTCTTTCATCACCAAACGAATTGGCTCGGAAAGCTGCAGATTATCCACGTCATCCGGGTTGTTAATCGTTCTTATTTCAATACCGGCGGCGATCGCTTGCTGCAGCGCCTTCACCGTCGAGACAGCCGGTATGTTGGTGATCTCTTCCACGATGGCAGACTCCAGCGATGAAATGCTGTAATGCCCGAGCCTGATACGGTTTATTTCCTTCTGGTTTTCTGAGAGAGCGATGTCGTCATTGGTCACGAGATTGGGGTACAAGCTTGGTAAATCAAGGCCCAACTGCGATGGCAAATAGGGAATCTGTAGATCCATGTCAGCGGCCCGCAGATCAGCCTCGGCGGTGATAATTCCGGAGGACGCACGGCTGGCAAAAGACACGGAGCCGGTCATCCCAGCGATTGCTGTGTGAGCCCGCGCATACTCGTCAAAATAGCTTAGCCCGGTCAAATATGCTGTCCCGCCAATTAGGACGTCCAAATTGGCTACCCCGCCGTTCGCCTTCACGATCGCTTCGGCATTGACCGATCGACGCTGTTGCAGAAGCAACTCGCTGGAGGTCTGATTTGCGCCTAACGCAATGGCCAGATACTGACCGGCCTTGCGGGTGTATGTGTGGTAATAGTCCCGGTCGTCGTTACCGTCGCCGTTATAAACCTCGATTGTTAGCTTGATGGTATCACCAACGGACGGGTCCTCTTGGCCAAGTCCCCATGTTTCAATGGGCTGCCAGTTCAATAGGAGTTCCGGCCGCGCAGTGCCTCCGCTGATATTGGGAGATACGACCAGCGGCAACTGCGAGATGTCGGCCAGCGAGAGCATTTCCGACACAAAGCCCTCATCGTCGTTCTCGTCCGTCAGAGTAATCTTCACGCGGTGCGTGTCCTTGTCGTCGAACTCGATGACTCCCGGATTGGTGCCAAAGCGATAGGTTACCGCCGATGGAAGCTCGTCGATAGTCTGGGGAATAATCGGCCCGTCGTAGGGGACATCCGCAATCGTCAGATGCGGCTTGTTCTGTGCGAGATACTTCCGGACTTCCTCTTCGTAGAACTCGTAGGCCAACTCCGTTCGGACCGCTCCCAAATATTGATCGGCCAGATCGTCGTCGAATGTCACCTGCTCCACAATCTCTGGCACTCCCGGTTGAAAGTCGCGAAACTTCCATGTTGGGTTCAACTTCCAACTCGGGTTGGCCGCGTCCTCCTGAAGCCAGGCGTGGTCGAATTTCACATGAGTTGCGTCCTGCCAGGGGACGGGGTAGTTTGCGCTCTGCCACAGCACAGGATTAAGGCTAGCAATGTCAAGAACGCGCTTTACGGCGAACGCAGTCTTCACGCCCAGCCAGTCCATAGCCGTTTCGATCGGAACGAGGAGCGAGCCAGTCACATACTCGGTAGCAATGCCCGCCTCGTCGTACAAGGCGGCCAGTAGCGAGGCGGTGTCCCAGGCGTTGCCGGCCTTGGTTCGCAGCGTGGCCAAGGGGCCTTTCATGGCGCCGCGGTAGGGCTGGTACTCGATTGTGTTCACCACGTACTCGTACATATCGATCGGCAGGTAGTGGAACGCGGCGGCTAGCTCTTCGATTGTCTGGGCTGCTTCGGGGTTGTCGGGCGGGATGTCGATGTTGATCTGCTTGCCGGCCAAGTGCTGCAATCCGATCTGGCCGCTGCTCGTCGGTTTGGCCAGGGCCTCGACCTCCGCGGCTGTCAGTGCCCGATTGTAAACCCGTACGTCATCCAGCTTTCCGCCGAAATTGCGGCTGAGGTTCCCCCACCAGCGCGAAAGAAAGACCTTTTCGGTGGCCTCGCCGATTATGGGATCTTTATTGGGGTCATTACGAGTCAGAGTCAAGTTTTGTCGTTGACCATCAATGTATAACGAGCAATTTGCTGTCCCGGTCAGGGTGTCGTATGGAAGGCCGTTGTAAAAGACGGCCGCCACGTGAAACCATTCCCCGGCCACCAAAGCGTTTTGCGAAATACCCGTTACGTCTCCCTGACCTGTGCTGAACCCAAATCTACCAGTATTCGAGAAAACCAGGTCGTAAGCTCCATTCCATGCAAAGGGCATTTCCCCTTTCCCACCGTTCCAGTTCACCCAAAAGGCGACCGTGTTGTATGCACCGGGCGTGGTGTCGAC
>CAYYOX010000752.1:0-3576 GCA_964473065.1 uncultured Planctomycetaceae bacterium
GTGATTGCCGTTAACCCCGCGAAACATCCCCGGATCAACTTCTCGTTGGCGAAGCGGTATATCCGCTGGATCACGTCGGCCGAGGTGCAACGGATGATCGGCGCCTACCGGTTCCAGGGAAAAGTACTGTTTCAGCCCTATGCCTCCGGCCCCAAGCCCGAGAGTATCGAGACACAATAGGCCGACCGCATGGAAACCCTGCTGGATGCTCTGCGAAACGCGGCCCGTCTGATCGTTACGCTCGATGCCGACGTGCTGGAATATGCCGGCCGCTCGTTGCTGATCGCCTCGGTGGCCACGCTGTTGGCCGCCTTGGTCGGCGTTCCGCTGGGGATTCTCCTGGCCGAGCACGAGTTTCGCGGCAAGCGGATCGTGGTGACCGTGCTGAACACCCTGCTGGCCATGCCCACCGTGGTCGTCGGCCTGCTGGTCTACACGTTCATCAGCCGCCACGGCCCGCTGGGTTCGCTGCAACTGCTGTTCACCGTGCCGGGGATTATCGTCGGCGAGGTGTTCTTGATCCTGCCGATCGTGGTCTCGTTCACGCTAACGGCCGTCTCGCGGACCGATCGCGATGTCCGAAAGACGGCCTTGGCCTTGGGCGCCAGCCGAGGGCAGACGCTGTGGACCGTGTTCTGCGAATCGCGGTTCGGCGTGGCGGCGGCCGTGATCGCCGCCTTCGGGCGCGTGGTCAGCGAGGTCGGCGTGGCCACGATCCTCGGCGGCAATGCCGATCAGTTTACCCGCACCATCACCACGGCCATCGTGCTGAACGTCGACATGGGCAATTTCGCCTTGGCCCTGGCGTTGGGGATCGTGCTGTTGACTATTTCGCTGTCGATCAACGTGGTCTTCCAGGCGATCCAGGGCGGAGGTCAGTCGTGAGTTCCCGCTATTGCCTCGAAAACGTCGTGCGTCACTATACGGAGTCCGGCACCGGGCGACGCGTCGAGGCCTTGCGGGTGCCGCGGTTGGAGGTGCAATCGGGCGAGATCCTGGCCGTCCTCGGCCATAACGGCAGCGGCAAGTCGACGCTGCTGGAAACCATGGCCTTCCTGCAGCCGCCCGACGAAGGCCAAATCCGGCTCGATGATCAGGACGTTTGGGCGAACCGAACGGCCCTTTCCGCCCGGCGACGGTGTCCGATCCTGTTGCAACGAACGGTCCTGTTTCAAACCACCGTCTTGAAGAACGTGATGTACGGCCTGCGGCTGCGAGGCATCCGTCCGGCCGAAGCGAAACGTCGGGCCGAGGACGTGTTGAAGTTGGTCCGGCTCGACCGCTTGGCCCATCGGGGACATCGCGAGCTGTCCGGGGGCGAACGTCGACGCGTAGCCCTGGCCCGGCTCTTGGCGCTCGAGCCGGAGATCCTGCTGCTGGACGAACCGACGGCCCATGTCGACCATGCCAACGAACAGTTGATCGAAAAACTGATCCGCGACCGGCACGCACGAACCGGCATGACGGTCGTCATGACCAGCCACACCGCCCGCCAAGCCACCACGCTGGCCGATCGGCTGGTCACGCTGGTCGGCGGCCGGCTCGTACCGGGGACGATCGACAACCTGTTCTCCGGCACGTTATGTGCAGAAGGCGACGGCCATACGTTCGTGGCGGAAAGCGGCCTGCGGTTGCACTTCACCCGCGAGATCCTAGTCGAGGCCGAGCAGGAAATGCCCGCCGGCAAGGAGTCGGTCGTCGAGATCGCCATCGACTCGGCCCGCCTGGACGTATTGCCCGTCACATCGAGCGATACGCCCGGTGCCGGTCTGCCCAGCACCGGTCTACTGGGGCGGCTGGAATCGATCCGCCAGAAGCAAGAGACCTGCCGGCTGCGGATTCGCTTGGAAAGTGGCGAGGAACTCCGGGCCGAAATGTCGCTAGGAAAGTATCAGCAGTCGGGCATCCAATTCGGCAGCCAGGTCGAACTCCGCTTAGGCCAAGCCGCCATCCGCGTCCTACCGGCCGAATAGCCCTTCGCAAGTCAAGGAAAACCCGCCCGGCCACCGCGGCCACGCAGTGTTAGGTAGCTGCGTTCTCCAGAACGTGGGCAATGCGGGATTACCGCACTCTGGCGAGTGCAGCTACCCGGGCGCGACCAGCGGTCGCGGCTTTATAGACGTGGGTCTTCGCCGGAATTTGTGGGTAAATGGAGAGCTATCGAGACGTTGTTACTGTCCACTTATCGTGGGGAAGACCACCCTACATGTTCCCAGGTTGCATCGGTGTTATCCGGCCCTCTTGGACCGTGCCGAGTTGGACTTCCCGCGAGTTGCTGCCTAGCTTGTCCCAGCGGATGGTTCCCGTGATGCCGGGCCAAGGGGACAGCTCGACCAGTGCGTCGCGGATTCCGGCCCGATTGAGTCCGGCCTTGTGGATGGCCGCGATCAGCAGCCGTACGGCGTCGTAGGTGGCGGCCGCTTTGTAATCGGGCGCCGCGCGTTCTTGCGGGTTGTATAGCAGGGGAAACACGACGCCCTCGGCCGACTCACCGGCCGCTTCGAGGAATGCTCGACGGCCCATCCATTGGCTGCCGAAGATTTGGCCCGCAAAACCTTCTGCCCGCAAGGCTTTCACGAAACGAGCGCTCCCGACGGCGTCGGCCACCAGTACCAGGGCTGCGGGATTCGATCGCACGACTTGGGCTGCCAACTCGTCGAGGTCCTCGGTTGTCGGATCGAATTGGAACTCATATCCGGCCGCCATGCGACGTGCTGTAAGCTCCCTCTTGATCTCGACGCTCAGCAGGCGGGGATCGTGGTCGTTGGACGAGACCAGCACGAAAGGTTCCTTGCCGATCCGCGCCGCAATTTCCGCCACCAGGACCGGGGCAATCAGATGGTCGCCCGGCAGGCAGGAGAACATCCACGGCACGTTGGCCAGATTGACCGACTTATCGGTACTGCCGGGACTGATCAGCGGCAGCCGGGCCTTGGCCACGACCTGTTCGGCCAGATGCGTGCTCGATCCGTCGATCCCGCCGATGATGGCCCAGACCTTGTCTCGATAGACCATCCGCGTGACTTGCGCCACGCCGGTCCCCCAAGGATTCTCCGACCAGCCGGGCAGCAGTCGAAACGGTTTGCCCTCGTAGCCGCCCTGTGCGTTGGCCTCCTCAATGGCTTGGCAAGCGGCCTGCCACATTAGCCCGCCTTGGGGATGCGACGGATCGTCGGGGCCGAAGTAGCCGATCAGGATTTCGCTCACATCGCTGGGCGCCGGCGTTTCGCGACCCGGTCCGGCATACTCGGTCTGATGTTCCCGAGCCTTGATAAAGGGCTCCTGGGCATCGGCTGGAAGAGCGAAGCAGACTAATAGTATACTCGGCAGGGCCAAGAACTGAGGTTTCTGTAGGAGGCGACTCCAGTCGCCGATTTCGCGCAGAGTGAGCAGTCGTCGAGACATGCCGGAAAATCGGCGACTGGAGTCGCCTCCTACAGAACACGCATGTTTCACACGTGCTGCGTATAATGTCGCGACATGGCGCCAAGGGAATTTCAGAGTTCTCATCGGGCCGTCGTCTGCACGGGGCGTTTGTTGGATTTCTGCGCCGGCAAGGGACCGTCGGGGATATCG
>CAYYOX010000753.1:0-3572 GCA_964473065.1 uncultured Planctomycetaceae bacterium
GAATCGTACTGGTAACGAAAGCCATGAGGCAGCGTCTTAGCACCTAAATCCGTCGCCCCGCCAAGGGCCGACGTTTCTTTCCGGGTGCCTTGTCTTGTCTCGTGCTGAGTCAAGTTTCCAGATTATTGCAGACGGGGATTCTCCGTCGTTACTTCAACTGGGAGGTAGTATTATGTTTCGTTTGACAGTTTTCTTAGCGGTGTTGCTGAGTGTGGGGCAGATCAAGGCTACGGAGTTTTTTTTCGACGCAGACAAACCCTATCTGTCTGCCGACGACATCCCTGACGGATTCTACCTCGGAGGAAATCCAACTGCTTTGGAGGACTTTGAGGACGGAGTGATTGACTTTGGAATCATCGCTTCAGGAGGAGAGTTCGGAAGTATACACGGTGCCGAAGCTGGTCATATGGCGGTTGACTCCGTTGATGCTGACGACGGAATCATAGACGGTTCCGGCAGCGAAGGAGAACCCAGGTGGATGGGCAAGACTCTTCCACCAACTCACACGTTTACCTTCAGCGAGCCATTGCCGACAGCCGCAGGTTTGGTTTGGACGGACGGCGGTTTTCCTGACGATTTAGGTCTGACAACTCTTGAAGCGTTCGGACCTGGGATGGACTCACTAGGGACTCTTGGCCCGTTCTTGCTGGGTGATGGGAGCAGCATCCTCGGAGAAACGGCTGAGGACAGGTTTCTTGGCGTCCAAGATTCCGGAGGTATTCTTGCGATAAGGCTGATGATAACTTATAGCGTCAGGCCGGGGGGAATGGAAGTAGACCACGTTCAGTTTGGCAACGCTGTTCCCGAACCCTCCACAATCATCCTATTGCTAACGGGTGCTCTTGGTCTTCTGGTGTATCGAATTCGTAGACGATAGTTTTTCGACCGCACATTTCAGAGCCCCGTCGGTTTTCGGCGGGGCTTTTTTGTGTCGTCTCGCGGATCGGGCCAATGCCGATTAGGCGTAGCCGTAATCAAAGAAGAAGGGGGAGAAGAAGGGAAAAAGGAAGGGGAACCACAGAGAGCACAGAGGACACAGAGAAAGTTTGTTTGCTGTTTGTATTCTGTTCTTTATTCGCAAGCGTTCACAGAGCAACGGCTTTGGACAGGATAACAGGATGATCAGGATAAAGGGAAAGAGGAAGGGAAGGAAAGGAAACGCGAAACTGTAACAACAGAATCGCGCTGCACTACGAAGAAACCACGGATTACACAGATATCACGGATGGAATCGGCAAAATGCGATGCCTGCCTATTCTATTCGTGGTTTCTTCCTTTTTTTCCTATCTTTTTTTCCTTCCTTTTATCCTGATCATCCTGTTATCCTGTCAAAACATCTGTCCGTCAACTCTCCGCGAACGGTTACCTTTATTCTTTCTCTGTGTCCTCTGTGCTCTCTGTGGTAGTTACAACGTTTCATCGCCGTACCGGCGACGGCTTAACGGTTGGAGGTTGCTTGCCACGATAACTTAGATCGAGCAGTTCCATGGGGTGCATGGCTTGGACGGGATGGCCGCCTTGGCGGATCTCGCGGCCCATTTGGAGCAGGCAACCGGCGTTGCCCGCCAGCACAATGTCGGCGCCCGTGCTTAGCACGTTCTCCATCTTTCGCCGGCTGAGTTGGTCGGACATCTCGCCTTGCAGCAGGTTGTAGGTGCCGGCCGAGCCGCAACACAATTCGGTTTCCGGCAGGGGTTTCAACTGCAGGCCGGGGATCTTTTCGAGCAGGCGCCTCGGCGGCGCGGTAATCGATTGGGCATGGCCTAAGTGACAAGCGTCATGATACGTGGCCACGGCCTCGATTCGGCCCGAGGGCACCACTGCCCCAAGCTCGTCGAGCAGTTCGTGAACGTCCCGGACCTTTTCGGCGAACTGCTCGCGATGCGGTTGCAGGCCGTCTTGCCAATGATGGCCGTACTCTTTCATCATCGCCCCGCAGCCCGCATGGTTGACTACGATGGCGTCGCAGCGTTCCAACTCGAACGCGACCAGATTGGCGTCGGCCATTTTTCGGGCGCCGATCCGATCTCCGGCGTGCAGGTGAATGGCCCCGCAGCAACCTTGGTTGCGCGGGATGAAGATGTCGCAGCCGTTTTGCTGCAAGACGCGTAGCGTGGCCCAATGGATGTGCCGCAGCATGGCGTCGGCCACGCATCCGGTGAAGAAGGCCACCCGCGCCCGCTTGCGTCCGACGGCCGGCAGGAATTTTGGCAGCCTGGGGCCCTGTTTCACCGGCGGCGGCAGGAATTGGACCAGGCGTCCTATTCGGCCGGGCAGGAGTTTCATCATCCCCAGCCGCTCGGCCGCGCCGAACAGCCCCACTTGCTGCATGAACCGCACGGGCGCGAGCATCCGCCGCAAGCGTTTGGCGTAGGGAAACAGTTGCAGGAGAATCGTCTCGCGGAACCAATCGTAACGCCGTTCGAGTTTTTCATCGTTTTCCTGAACGGCCAGCCGAAAGGGCTCGATCATCCGCCCATACTCGACGCCCGAGGGACAGGCCGTCTCGCAGGCACGGCAGTCCAGGCAGAGCTCCAAATGCTGCCGCATCCGCTCGGTCAGAGCGGTTTGCCCTTCGGTAACCATCCGCATCAACTGGATCCGTCCCCGGGGCCCGTCGTTTTCGTCGCCCAATTCGGCGTAGGTCGGGCAGGTCGAGGTACACATGCCACAATGCACGCACTTCAAGAAGCGATCCATCTCGACCGCCGACTCGATGCCGTGTCCGTTGCCGTCATTCAGGTTGTTGGGAGGTGAGCTGCTCATTACTCTTCGTAGGCAAAACGTCCTGGATTCAACAGACCATGCGGATCGAAACGGTCCTTCAACGCACGCATCACCACGGCCGCATCGCCGGGCGGGCCCCAAATGTCACGAACCGTCAGGTCGGCGTCGTCGGGGCATGACAGTATGACCAGCTTGCCGCCGGCCTCGCTAACCGCCGGCCGAAGCTCTTCGCGGACGACTTCCGCCAGCCGATTCGACGTGAACGGCGAAAGCGAGGCGCGAATGATTCCGTTGCCCGCGTGCGATTGGATCGAACATTGCGGGTCGACCGCCAACAAGCGTTCGATCATGGCGACCGTGGCCGACGGCAGCACGCTGATTTGCAGTTGGGCGGAGAAGTCGGTCAGCCACTCCCAAAGTCGCTCGGCTTCGGCCGCCACGATGGTCATGGTCGAGCTGATCCCCAACCCGCCCCATTCGCTGCGAAACCGGGCTGCCATGCCGCTCACCTCGGCCTCGCCGCCCTCAAAACCCACCCACACCCGGCCCCAGCTCGATTGCAGGATCGGGCCCATGCGCGGATGGTCGTCGTCGATCGAGCCGGCTTGCAGTTCGATGGCCGACGGAACCGTCTTCGTGTGGACCAGTTGGGCCAACAGCCGCTCGACCGTCTCGAAGTCGGGCACATCGCAAGCGGCCAAGGCCGTCATCTCGGGCATGGGGCGGGCCATCAAGGTGGCTTGGGTGATGATGCCCAGCGTGCCGAGCGAACCGACCAGCATTCGACCCAGGGCGTAGCCGGCCACGTTCTTCACCACGCGCCCGCCGCTGGAAAACGCTTCGCC
>CAYYOX010000754.1:0-3571 GCA_964473065.1 uncultured Planctomycetaceae bacterium
CAATAGGCAACCGGCCAGGGATGCCACGAGCCCACACCCAATGCGATCACCACGGCCAGCACGACCACGCCGCTTGCCATGCGCCGTCCGCCCTCGCGACTGCAGCCCGATGTCGACGGCACCAACCCGTTTAGCTACCCGCGCCTCGTGCAACCCGTATTGGATCGACACTGTGTCGAGTGTCACGCGACCCATCCTGACAAGCCAATGCGCTTGGATGCGGAACTCGTACAACACAATCTCGGTGGCTATATGAACATTTCCACGACGTACTATGCGTCCTACGTGAGCCTGGCGCCCGGGTACGGCACCTGGAAGTATGACACGGTCCTAGACTCGACCCCCGGCAAAGTGGGCGCCCGAGCGTCGAAGCTGTACGAGCTGCTCGAAAAAGGGCATTACGACGTCAAGCTATCGGAGGAAGACATGCACCGGATCACGGTCTGGCTGGATTCCTACTCACCCTTCTACGGCGTCTACGAACCCGAGGCCGGCAAGGCCCAACTCCGCGGCGAAGTCGTCCGCCCCACGCTCGAATAGCTGAACGTTCTTGCTCCGCAGAAGAGACTGGTGTGTCCGTCTGGTGAGTTTTGTAGTGAACCGGAGTTGCCTTATGTCGGCACCAATTGCCCGGAACCTAGCTCGCTGGTGTTGTTGCTTGGGTTCGCTGGGCTGTGCGTTTTGCGCTATCGACGACGCCGCAAGTAAGATCGAACTGCCTGGAGTTCATTAGAAGCGCAGGCCCGATTGCGATCGGGCAAGGTGCGTCGTCCACGGTGCTTGCTGCGCGTGAGTCGTCGGGGGCCTTTTGTCAAACGGGGCTTGCGGTTCGGCTGTAAGTCGGAGCCTACTCCTTGCACTGGAGTTCTCAGACGGTAAAATAGGGGTTTCCCGCTGGCGATGGTTGCCCGTGTAGGGCGAGGCCGGCCTTTCTCTGCTCCCTACCCCGAGGAGACGTGGACTCTTGGCCGATGTGAATCTACACCTGGGCATCAAGACCGACCCGACGCAATATCGCTTCTCCTACCAGTGGCTATTTCGCCTTCTGGCAGAGGAAGGGATTCGGCGCGTCCAACTGGGGACGTTCTTCGAGATCTACCAACTGCCCGACGAATACTTCGTCGAGCTTCGACGTCAGGCCGAGGACCTCCGGATCGAGATCTCCAGCATCTTCACGGCCCATCGCGAACTGGGCGGGTTCTCCATCGAGGAACCCGGTTGGGAAGCGACCGCGCGGCGAAACTTCGAGCGGCTGATCGAGGTCGGGTCCCTGTTGGGGGCCAAGGCGGTCGGGTCGAACCCGGGGGCCGTCTATCGCGATCGCATGGGAACGAAGCCCCGGGGTGTCGAGCGTTACGTTCGGCATATAAAGGAACTGATGGAGTTCGCCCACGGGCAAGGCGTGCCGTGGCTGACCATCGAGCCGATGTCTTGCCTGGCCGAGCCGCCCACCTTGCCGGAGGAAATCCGTCAGATGGCCGCGGAGCTGGCCGCCCATCACGATCAAAACGCCGACAGCACGGCCCGGATCGGATACTGCACCGACATCGCCCACGGCTACGCCGACACCGACGGCACGATCCGGCACGATCACTTGGAATTGTTCGAAGCCACGCTGCCGCACCTCTACGAAATTCACCTGAAGAACACCGACTCGCAGTATTCGTCCACGTTCGGGTTCGGACCCGAGGATCGCGAGCGAGGCATCATCGAGATCGAGCCGGTTCGGCAGATGCTTTTGGACAAGGCCGACGTGTTGCCGGTCGACGAAGTGGTCGGCTACCTCGAGATCGGCGGCCCGAAGCTGGGTCGCGACTACTCGGACCAGGATCTGGCCGAGGAGCTTCGCCAATCGCTGGCCTACCTGAAAGAGACGTGGCTTGACGGCGTCCAAACGACAACTGCCCCGGCCAAGGTCGCGTCGATTCCCAAGACGCGGCCGGCGGTGCAAGTTTCGCCGTCGATGATGTGCGTCGACATGGGCCACATCGAGCAATCGTTACGGCAGCTCGAAGCAGTCGGCGCCGACATGTTGCACCTCGATCTGGCCGACGGTCACTTTGTGCCGAACTTGTTGCTGGGTTTAGACCTGATCCGCTGGATGCGCCCCAAGACGGCCTTGCCGCTGGACGCCCACCTGATGGTCACCAACCCGGCCGATTATATCGACCCCTTGGCCGAGATCGGCGTCGACTATGTGGCGATACATGCCGAGACGTGTCATCACCTGGATCGCGTGTTGACGTTGATTCGCGAGAAGGGTATGAAAGCCGGCGTGGCGATCAACCCGGGCACGCCCATCGAAACGATTGAGTACGTGGCCGAGCGGCTCGACTATCTGCTGGTGATGACCGTCAACCCGGGCTTTGCCGGCCAGAAGCTGGTGGCCTCGGGCATCCGAAAGCTGGCCGATTGCCGGCAGTTTCTGAAGGACCACAACTTGGACATCCCGATCATGGTCGACGGCAACGTCAGCTTCGAGAACATTCCCGAGATGGTCGCCGCCGGCGCCGACATCCTCGTGGCCGGCACCAGCAGTTGGTTCAATCGCGAGGCGTCCCTGGCGGAAAACGTAAAGAAGACGCAAACCGTAATCGCCGCCGGCCTGGAACAACGCGAGTAAACCGCTTGCGGCTTTGCAAGGAACCCGTAATGCCCCTCACCATGAACGCCCTGGTCTTACACGCCGTCGGCGACGCGCGTTACGAGCAGATCGCCAAGCCGGAAGTCACGCCGGGCGAAGTGTTGGTTCGCGTCGGCTTCTGCGGCGTGTGCGGATCGGACATCCCGCGGACTTTCGTCAAAGGTACGTACAACTTCCCGACCGTCTGCGGCCACGAATTCGCCGGCACGGTCGAGGCCTGTGGTGAAGGCGTCGACGAGTACAAGCCGGGCGACCGTGTCGTGGTGTTTCCCTTGCTATGGTGCGGCAAGTGTGCCTCGTGCGAGTTGGGCAACTACGTGCAGTGTTCCGACTACGACTACTACGGCTCGCGTCGCGACGGAGGGTTTGCCGAATATGTTTCCGTGCCGCCGAAGAACCTGGTGCCGGTGCCCGAGGGCGTCTCGATGGAGGCCGCCTCGATGACCGAACCGGCCGCCGTAGCGTTGCACGCGGTCAAACGGGCCGGCGGTACGCTGGTCGGCGAGACGGTCGTCATCTTCGGTGCCTCTGGTGATCTCACCCGCCGAAAACTACTCCCAGCATTGTATAATTTGTTGTTAGATGGGCTGCTGCCAGAAAATTTTGCTGTTTTGGGATTAGGACGCAAAGCACTCTCTGACGAAGATTTTCGTACCATCGCCCGGGAAGGCATCGAACAGTTTTCCCGACAGACACTCCTGCCTGAAAAGTGGGAAAACTTTCACAACCGTCTTTTTTATTGTGCGGGAAATATCAACGCCTCGGAATATTATGCCACCATACGTGATCGCCTCAAAGACATCGAAACCCCGCTAAAGCTGCCAGGCAATCGCATTTTTTATTTAGCCATTCCCCCTGGCTCCTTTGCCCCTGCCTGCGAAGGCTTGCACCAGGTTGGATTGGTGTCTCAAGTTCATTCTTCAGAGG
>CAYYOX010000755.1:0-3569 GCA_964473065.1 uncultured Planctomycetaceae bacterium
CCTGGCCAACATCGCCGGCTTCTTTCCCACGACGGGCGCCGAGGCAAAGATCGCCGGGCTGCCTCTGCTGCGTGGTTGCACGCGAGTCGAAACGGCCCGGCCGGGCGCGACCGTTTTGGCTCATGTGCAAACGGATTCCGGCCCCATGCCCGTGCTGGTCGCCCAGCCGGTCGACAAAGGTCGCACGGCCGTCTTCTGTGGCGATACGACCCGAAATTGGCAACAGGGACCTCGGGCCATGAACCAGGAATCACCCTTCCTGCGGTTCTGGGGGCAAATGGTCCGCTGGCTGGCCGGGCGCAGCGTGGCGGTCGAGACGGAAGCCAGCATCACGGCGGTCACCGACAAGGGCTACTACGAACCGGACGAACCGATCCGCATCTCGGCCGTGGTCCGCGATCAGCAGGGCGAAGGGGCGACGAAGGCCAAGGTCGTAGCCAAAATCAAAGGCCCGGCCGGACGCCCCAGTCAGATCGAACTGACCACCTTGCCCGGCCCGGCCGGTCACTACGGCGGCCAGTTGACCGACGCGGTTAACGGCAATCACGAAATCACCGTCGAGGCCAAGCTCGGCGAGAAGACACTTACGGCCGAGATGCTGATCGTCGAAGTCGGGCGCCCCAACATGGAGTTCGAGAAGCTCGACCTCGACGAAGAGATGCTCGGGCAGATCGCCGCGGACACGGGTGGCCGCTATGTACACATCACCACGGCCGACTACCTGATCGAGCAACTCGACCGAACACAAAAGAAACGCCGCGAGCATCTCACGATAAGGCTCTACTGGCCCCCGCTGTTTTGGGTGTTGTTCGTCGGGGTGTTGACCGGTGAATGGATATTGCGACGGAGATTCCAATTAAGGTAAGTACACAAGTATCGTCGTTTAGCGGAATTATGGTAAACGCAAAACATCGTCGTTTAGCGGTCGGGCTTGCCCGACGTTTTTCGGCGGAGGGATACGACAACTTCGAAGAAAAAACGTCGGGCAAGCCCGACCGCTAAACGGTAAATGCTAAACGGCAAATAGTAAATGGAAACTAAGTGATCAAACAATAACATGCCCTCCGAAACCGGATATCGTTATCTCGAACCTCATGCCTTGGCCCGGGTGAAGAACCTGTCGGTGGTGGCTCGGGGTGTGGTCGAGGGTTCGGCGACCGGCCTGCACGCCAGCCCTTACAAGGGGTTCAGCGTCGAGTTCGCCGAGCATCGCGAGTACACGCCCGGCGACGACCCGCGACATCTCGACTATCGCATGTTGGCCCGAACCGATCGGCTCTACATCAAGCAGTACGAGGAAGAGACCAACATGCGGGTCCAGATCCTGCTGGACACCAGCGGGTCGATGGGATACAGCTACGACGGCAAGCTGACCAAGCTGCAATATGGCTCCTACCTGACGGCCATCCTCTCCTACCTGATGACCCGGCAGAAGGACTCGGTCGGGCTGACCACGTTCGACACGAAGGTCCAGCTCGACATGCCGGCCCGCAGCTCGCCGCGACATTTCAACGACATGATGCGGCGTCTGGAAGAGATCAAGCCGGGCCAAGAGACCGACATCGCCGCGACGCTGCACCGGCTGGCCAATCGCTTCAAGAAGCGGTGTTTGATCGTGCTGGTCAGCGACCTCTACGACGAGCCGGAAGAGGTGATCCGCGCGTTGCACCACTTCCGCCACCGCCGGCACGAAGTGATCCTGTTCCATGTGCTCGACAAGGCCGAGCTCGAATTCCCGTTCCGCGACCTGACCGCCTTCCACGACCTCGAGAGCAACGAGCGGATCCAGGTCGACCCGGCCTATGTCCGCGACGCTTATATCGAGCAGATCGAGGCGTTCATCGAGCAATATCGCCGCACGTGTGCCGAAGCCCAAATCGACTACGTGCTGACCGACACGACCGTTCCCTACGACTTCATGCTTTCCCGTTACATCGCCAAACGAAACATGCCATGACATTCGGCGCCCTTCCATTCCTGTTGGCCGGTCTGGCCGCCGCGATTCCCGTGGTGCTGCACATGATCAATCGCAACAAGGCGAAGGATCTGCCGTTCCCCACGCTGCGGTTCCTGCGGCTGAGCGTCGAGAAGACCCGGCGTCGCAAGCGAATCGACGATCTGCTGCTGCTACTGATTCGGATGACCGTGCTGATCCTGATCGCGATCGCCCTGGCCAAGCCGACCGTGACTAACCTCAGTTCGCTCTGGGGCGGAGCCGATCTGGCCGTGGCTATCGTCTTGGACAATTCGACCAGCATGGGCACGATCGACCAGGGTCGCGTACGGTTTCGCACGGCCTTGCGGGCGGCCGAGCAGATCATGGACCAACTCGGTGACGGCGATCAGGTGGCCCTGCTGATCACCGGCGGACCGAAGTATGAGGACGAGGGCAAGCTGCATCGCAAGCACGAAAACGTGCTGCAAATCCTCGGCCAATGGGTCAACTCCCCCAGCGACACCCACGGCGTGACCTACCAACAGGCCGACCTGACCATGAAAGTCCGGCAGGCCGAAAAGCTCTTGACCGAGGCCAAAGCCACCGACCGTCAGATCTACGTACTGACCGATCAACAGAAACTCTCATGGCCGGGACTGGAAAACGAGGACGAGAAAACCACCGACAAGAAGTCGGACAAGGAGGTCGAGATTCCGATCGTGATCGTCGACTGCAATCGGGCGCCGAAGCCGAACGTGGCCTTGACCGACGTCGAGGTCAACGCCATGGTGCCGATCGCCGGGCAGCCGATCATTGCCGCGGTCGAACTGCTGAACACCTCGTCGGTCGCGCAGCAGCGGCACGTGGCCCTGTTCGTCGACGGGCAGGAGAAGTACACCAGCCCGGCCCTGGACATCCCGCCCGGCGAGCGGATCAAGCACGAGATCTCCTTCACGTTCGAGCGCGGCGGGCTGCATCGCGGCGAGGTCCATCTGACCGGCAAGGACGGCTCGGCCATGGACGACCGGCGGTTCTTTACCATGGAAGTGGATCAGGGCATACCCGTGGCGATTGTCAAACAGCAGCAGCACGAGATTCCCTACCTGGAAGACACGTTCTACCTGCAGCGAGCCTTGGCGCCGGGCAAGTCGGGCGGTTGGGCCATTCGTACCGACTCGCTGACCGCCGCCGACTTGGCGGGCGCGACGCTGGCCGAGTACAAGGTCCTCTTCTGCGTGAACCTTACGGCCTTACCGCAAGCGACGGCCGGGCGGCTGCGCGACTACGTGGCCGGCGGCGGTAATCTGGTCTGGATTTGTGGCGATAACGTCGAGCCGCAAGCCTACCAAACGATGAACGAATCGGTCGGCGGCCAGCTCTTGCCCGCCGGGCTGTTGGAGGCCCATGTTCCCGACCCGGCACTGGGGCGCGATAGTTGGAACATCGGATTCCTCGACCCGCAACATGCGGCCTTGGCCCCGTTGCTCGAACCGGCGTCGCTGTACCGAGATGTGTTGATCTACAAGCATATCCGACTGGACGCCGGCGCCGGGGAAAATGTCCGCGTGCTTGCCCGACTGGACGACCAGGGCGAGCCGCTGTTGGTTCAACGCGAAGTGCAACAGGGTAAGGT
>CAYYOX010000756.1:0-3567 GCA_964473065.1 uncultured Planctomycetaceae bacterium
AGTTATGAGTTGTAAGTTCTTGAATGCTCCCATGTTGAAAAACCGAAAACTCACAACTTACAACTCCGTAATTGGGGTTCAACCTTGCCCTGAAACCCTGACCTCTAACCCCTCGCCCCTAACCCCTTCGGCTACGGGAGTTCCTTGCTGACCAGCACGACGCCTTCTTCCTGCTGGTCGCTGACCTCGAAGCCGCGGTTGCGGAAGGTGGCTAGTGCTCGGGAGTTGTTCCTGGCCGTTTCCGCCACCAGACGCTTCACGCCCCAACGCTGGGCCACGTCGAGGCAGTAGTCGGTCAGCAAGCCGCCCAGGCCGTGACCTTGCCAGCGATCGGCCACGATCACGGCGTACTCGGCCGCCTCGTGGTCCACGTCGGCCACCAAACGTCCCACGCCGACCAGCCGTCGTTGGCCGTCTTCCTCCATCTCGGCAACGATAGCCAACTCGCGATCGTAGTCGATGTAGCAGTAGCGGGCGGCCATCTCGTGCGTGGTCTGTTTGAAGAGGTAGTTGAAGCGGAAGCGGATCGTTTCCGTCGAGCAACTCGCCACCAGATCGTGCCATAGCGGTTCGTCTTCCGGCTTGATCGGGCGAAAGATCACCTCGCTACCGTCCTTGAGCTTGCGATCCGTCACGAATTCATCCGGATACGGTCGAATGGCCAAGTGGGCAAACGGACGAACCGTATGCCCGCTCATCTCGCGATCGATAATCACGCGGGCGTCGAGCGCTATCACATCGTTGGGCGTAACCAGCAGCGGATTGATGTCCAGCTCCTTGATCTCGGGATAGTCGGCCACCAGGTAGGAAAACCGCATCAGGATCTCGATCAGCCGGTCGATATTGGCCCCCGGCTTGCCGCGATAGCCTTTTAGCAAGGGCCACGACTTCAACGATTCGAGCATCTTGCGGGCCAGCGATTCGTTCAAGGGCGGCAGGCCCAACGCCCGATCCTGGAACAACTCGGCGGCCGTACCGCCCGTGCCGACCATGATCACCGAACCGAAGACCGGATCTTTCTTTGTGCCGAGGATCAACTCGAAGCTGTTGGGGAAGGTGACCATCTTTTGTACGGTTGCGCCCAGGATGTCGGCGTCGGGACGCATCTTACGGGCACGTTCGGTCATCTCTTCGAACGTCCGGCGTACCGCCTCGTCGGAAGCCAGGTCCAGGACTACGCCGTCGACTTCCGTTTTGTGGGTGATCTGCGGCGAGTGGATTTTCATTACGACCGGGTATCCGAACTCTCGGGCCACGGCCACGGCGTCCTCGGCTGTCCGGGCGGCGATCGGCTTGGTGACCGGGATCTCGTAGGCATCGAGAAATGCCTTCGATACGTTCTCCGAAAGGATTTCGCCGCCCTCGGTCAGAAGCGTTTCGAACAGACCGCGCACCCGTTTGCGATCCAACGAAAAATCCACCGGAATGTCGCGCGGCGTTTCGTGCAGGGTTTCCAGATTGCGTGCGTATGAGACCAAGTGCATGAACGCCCGGATGGCCTGTTCCGGCGTGCGGTAAGTGGGGATGCCTGCATCGGAGAGCACCTGCATGCCCTCGCTGACCACGCGTCCGCCCATCCAGGCCGTCAGGACCGGTTTTCGAGCCTTGGCCGCGATCTGGCTGACCGCGTGCGCGGTGGCCGTCGGATCGGTCATGGCCTGGGGCGTGAGAATCACCAGCACGGCGTCGACTTGCTTGTCTTTGAGCACGATCTCGATCGACTGGGAAAACCGCTCCGGCGGTGCGTCGCCCAGCACGTCGACCGGGTTGCCGTGCGACCAGCACGTGGGCAGCGCCTCGTTGAGCTTCTCGATCGTGCCGTCGCTAAGCGTAGCCAACGTACCGGCACGCTCGATCAGTGCGTCGGTCGTCATCACGCCCGGCCCGCCCGCGTTGGTGACGATCGCCAGCCGATCTCCCTTGGGCGTCTTTTGCCGGGCCAGCAACTCGGCACAGTCGAACATATCGTCGATCTGGAAGATCCGTTCGATTCCCGCCCGTTGGAACGCCGCCTCGTAGACCGCATCGACACCGGCCATGGCGCCCGTGTGAGAAGCGGCGGCCGCGGCCGACTCCGCAAATCGACCGGCCTTGTAGGCCACGATCGGCTTGGTGCGTGCAAAGGCCCGGGTGGCCGACATGAACTCGCGGGCTTCGCTGATCGATTCGATGTAGAGGATGATCGATTCGGTCGCGGTGGCCGAGCCCATGTAGTCGATCAGGTCGGCCATGGTGACGTCCAACACATTGCCGATCGACACGAAGTAGGAGAACCCGATCCCCTCGTCAATGGCCCAATCGAGCACAGACGTACACAGGGCGCCCGACTGCGAGATGAACCCCACGTGCCCCTTGTCCGGCGTGGCCGTGGCGAAACTGGCGTTCAAGTGAATGCCCGGCACGATGATCCCCAGGCAGTTCGGACCGATAATCCGCATCCCCTCGAACTTGCGCTGCTCTTCGATGATCTTCTGTTCGAGCTGAATGCCCTCTTCGCCCACCTCGCGGAAACCGGCCGAGATGATCACCACGCCCCGAGTTCCCGCTTCGCCACAAGCCCGCACGATGCCGGGGACCGTGGGCGCCGGCGTGCAGATCACGGCCAAGTCGGGCGTGTGCGGGATGCTCTCGATATCTTTATAGGCATGGATCCCTTGAACCGACTCGCGTTTGGGGTTCACCGGATATACGACGCCGGGAAACCCGGATCCGACCATGTTCTTCAGGACGGTATACCCGACGCTAGTGGGGGTATCGCTCGCACCGATGACGGCAACGCGACGCGGGTTGAAGATCTTATCGAGGTTCCGAATGCTCACTTTTGTGCTCCGGGCGGTATGAGGCTTGGCAGGCTGGGTATTTAGACAAGATCGGCATAATAGGCCGGTCGACTTGCTTCCGTAGGCTGCTGAAACATTGAGGATTACCGTCTTGGGGCTGTTTGTAAAGAGTATGAGGTCTCTGACGGACACATTTCGCCACGCCTCCCTTCACGCCGGGTCCGATTTCTGACTACAATCGGGTGGCTGCAAGGGCTTTTTGATGGCCATGGGGCCTCTCCTGGAAGCGAGTTTGCATGGCGGAAGACCGAGACCACGAATTGATTCAGCGTGCCCAGGCCGGGGATTTCGACGCTTTCGAGGCGTTGGTCGTCGGGTATCAGCGGCGAGTCTACGGGCTGGCTCGGCGGATCGTGGGCCAGGACGCCGATGCGGACGAGGTCGTGCAACTGACGTTTCTCAGCGTCATCGAGCACCTGCGAGAATTCCGCGGCGAGGCCAAGTTTTCGACCTGGTTGCTGCGGATCGCCACCAACCATGCGCTGGTTTTGTTGCGAAAACGGGCCCGGCATCGAACGGTTTCGCTGGGTGAAGAAGACCGTTCGGCAAACCACAACGACGCGCCGCATCCGGAATTCATTGCCCAGTGGCAAGAGACGCCCGAGTCGATCGCCTCGCGCCACGAGACGCGTGAGATCCTCGACGAGGCCCTCGCGCACTTGGATGAGTCGTACCGCGTCGTTTTTGTATTGCTTGAGCGCGCAAATTATGTGGTTCATTACACAGA
>CAYYOX010000757.1:0-668 GCA_964473065.1 uncultured Planctomycetaceae bacterium
ATCACCACTGCAATACCCATCGTCGACGGAGCCAGTCCCCATTTTCGGGCTCCCGCATTACAGTTCGACAACTTTGCAGATCTCCTGCGCCACGAATCGCCGATCCTTGCCGAAGTCTATCAAAACGGGTATCTTGACGACATAAACCGCCCGCCACGCACCCGTCCATCCGAGGGGGAAGCAGGCCGTGGCGGGTTCCCATTGAAGAAGGAGTCTGCGATGAAACGAATCCTCTGCGTGCTGAGCGTTGTTGGCCTGCTGGCATTGGCCGGTTGCGGCGGACCATCGAATGAGCCGGACGGTACAACCTCACCCGAGAAGAAGCCCGACGCGGTGATCGGCGTCTCGTTGATGACGATGACCAACCCGTTCTTCGTTCAACTTGGCGAAGCGATGGAAGAGGCGGGGGCTAAGCACAATTTCCAGGTGCTGGTCACCTCGGGTGAATACAACGTCGCGAACCAGAAGAAACAGGTCGACGAGTTCATCGTCAAGCAGGTCAACGCCATCGTGTTGTGTCCCTGCGACAGTCGGGCGATCGGCACGTCGATCCAAGCGGCCAACAAGGCGGGCATCCCCGTGTTCACTGCCGACGTGAAGTCGCTGGCCGAGGGCGCCGAAGTGGTCTGCCACGTGGCCACCGACAACCTGGGCGGAGGACGGCTGGC
>CAYYOX010000757.1:678-3559 GCA_964473065.1 uncultured Planctomycetaceae bacterium
GAAAAGTGCGCGGGGAAGGGGGAAGGGGGGTGGGGTGACTTCCCGGAAGGGGAATCGGTCGTCAAGCGGGCGGCTGGCGTCAAAGAGGTGATGGCCAAGGCCCCGGACATCAAGATCGTCGGCTATTGGCCCGGCGGCGGCGACCGTACCAAATCGTTCCAGGCGGCCCGAGACATTCTGCAGTCCTTTCCCGAGTTGGACGGTTTCTTTGCCGTCAACGATCCGTCGGGGTTGGGGGTTGCGGTGGCGGTGAAGCAGGCGGGCAAGGCCGACCGGATCAAGGTCGTGGCCTTCGACGCGCAGCCGATCGGACGGCGAGGCGTGAAGGACGGCGAGCTTTACGCCACGATCGTCCAGTATCCCGTCCAGATCGGCCAGAAGACCATGGACGCAATTGCCCGATACTTAGCCGCCGAAGAAGTCGAGCCGGAGATCCTGATCCCCTGCACGATCTACCGCAAGGCCGACGCCGACGCCGATCCCACACTAAAGGAAGAGGAGTAAAAAAGGGTTCAGGGTTCGGCCCCTACTTGTTTAGCCGTCGCCGGCACGGCGATGCACTATCCACTAACCACTGCCCACTATCCACTCTCTCCCCATGCCCAAATTCCACGTCCCACCGGTCGTTTCTCGCTTCGCCGCCAACTACGGCATGTTGGGCGTGCTGCTGGTGTTGTGCGTGTTCTTTTCCTGGGCCACGTATCGCGAACAACATCCGGCCGGCGAGGATGCGGCTCGCGTGGCGGCCGGCGAACTGACCGAGTCGAGCCGCGGCGAGGCCCGCGTCTTGATCGTCGGCAGGGACTCTGCCGAGGATCTCCGCTTCGCCGATTCGTTGGCCCGGCAACTTGCCGACGACCGGTTCAAGGTCGTGGAAAAGGTCAACGGCTCGCCGCGCGACATTCGCCGGGCCATCGAGCGATTGGCCGACGCCGGCACCCCGATCGACCTGATCGTCACGCCTAAGAGCAGCCAACTGGTGGTCACGAATATCAAAAAACGTCAACCGGCACTGGCCGATGCGGAAATCGTCGTGCCGGAGGATTACTACTGGCCCACCTTTCTGCTGATGAGCAATCTGCTGGCCGTAGCCAACCGGATCGTGGTGATTGCCGTGATCGCGGTGGGCATGACCATGGTGATCATCACCGGCGGGATCGATCTCTCCGTCGGCAGTCTGGTGGCCCTGTCGGCCGTGCTGACCGCCAAGTTGATCCTCGCGTTCGGCGGTGTAGACGCCACGCCAGCGGCCATGACGCTGTGTTGCCTCGGCGCGATCGGCATCTGCGGGAGCGTGGGCGCCTTCTCCGGGCTGATGATCACCGTGTTTCGCATCCCTCCGTTCATCGCCACCTTGGCCATGATGGAAGTGGCCCGAGGCCTGGCCCTGATGATTACCAGGGCCCAATCGGTGCCCGGGCTGCCGCCGTCGTTCGACTGGCTGGGGCTGGACGCCGACCTGCTGTCCATTCCCAACTCCGTGCTGCTGATGGGGATCATCTACCTGGCGGCCGAGTTCGTCATGTCACGGACCCGGCTGGGGCGCTATATCTATGCCGTAGGGGGCAATCGCCGGGCGGCCCGGCTCTCGGGCATCCACGTCAACCGGATGCTGTTGATCGTCTACATCGTATGCGGGGCCATGGCCGGTTTGGGTGGCGTGATCGAGGCCTCGCAGTTCACGGCCGGCGATCCCAAGTCGGGCCTGATGTACGAACTCTATGTGATCGCGGCGGTGGTGATCGGCGGCACGAGTCTGGCCGGCGGCGAAGGACGCATCTTCGGAACCCTGATCGGCGCCTTCATTATCGCCGTGATCCAAAACGGCATGAACCTAACCAATGTGGAAAGCTACACCCAGAAGGTCGTCCTCGGTCTGGTCATCCTCGGCGCCGTGCTGTTGGACATGCTAAGAAAACAAGGCTTCCGAGGACTCCGCCAAACCGAATAGCCGCTCGCGGCTTTGCAATACCATAGGAGAAATCCCCATGACTTCCCGCGAACGAATCCTAGCTGCCCTGAACCACCAACAACCCGACCGCGTGCCCATCGACTTCGGCGGCCACCGTTCCTCGGGCATCGCGGCGATGGCCTATCCCAAGCTGCGTGAGGTCTTGGGGCTGCCGGAGCGACCGGTTCGCGTTTACGATCCGATTCAACAACTGGCCATCGTCGACGAGGACGTGTTGGACCGATTCGGTGCGGACACGGTTGAACTGGGGCGCGGATTTGCGCAAGACGACGAACACTGGTCCGACTGGACGTTGCCCGACGGCACGCCCTGCCAGATGCCCGCCTGGGCCGCTCCCGAGCGAGAAGAGGGTCGCTGGGTGCTCCGCTCGGAAACGGGTCAAGTCATTGCCCAGATGCCCGACGGGGCCATCTATTTCGAGCAGACCGTCTGGCCGTTTATGGAAAACGACGACCTGGACCGCATCCCCGAGGCGATGGCCGAGTGCATGTGGACGGCCATCCCCACTCCGCCCGGTCCGGCGGCTGCCGACGACGAGGCACTGGTCCAAGGGGCCAAGCAACTCCGCGAGCGGACCGATCGGGCCATCATCGGGCTTTTCGGCGGCAACCTCCTCGAGATAGGGCAATTCCTCTACCGCATCGACCATTTCCTGATGCTCTTGGCTGCCGACCCGAAACGGGCGCACGAGTTTCTCGATCGGTTGCTGGAAATGCACCTGGCCAATCTCGAAAAGTACCTTGGTCTGGTCGGGCCGTATATCGACATCATCATCTTCGGCGACGACCTAGGGATGCAGGACGGGCCGCAGATTTCCCGGGCGATGTACCAGGAATTCTTCAAGCCGCGGCATAGCAAGATGTGGCAACGGGCCAAGGAACTGGCCGACGTGAAGGTCAAGCTGCACTG
>CAYYOX010000758.1:0-3558 GCA_964473065.1 uncultured Planctomycetaceae bacterium
GAGCAGCCTTCGTGACTTTTCTGACACGGGTCCGTATGGTAATATCCCCGCACGTTGCGGATCGGTGACCCTAGGAACCGGATGCGGTAATCCTGCACGTCCGTATCTGTGGGAGCCCCGGGTGAGCAATCACCCGGGGCCACTCGCCCCAGATTCCCCCAGATTCCCTTTGGAAGAAGAAAACAAGCCCGAGCAATGATACAGGCGGGTGAAACCTGCTTCACGAAGGACCGCCATGCTTGCTCAGTGACGGGTGGAAGAAAAGAGCCAGGCTCCTCTTCTCCGTCTCTCCCAGACGGGTGGCCAAAGAAACGCCGAAAAAGACAATTCCCGCAACAATAAAGGAGACCAAGAATCCGTTCAGGTTGAACAAGGAGGCCTGGGGAAACAGAACCATGGCTTTCCCGCCCACGAAGAGAAACATTACGTTCATACCCACGCCGACGACCGTGGAAGCAATAGCTCCATGCCGCGTAGCTCGCTTCCAGAAGTAGGCGCCCCAGAGCGGAAAGATCGTCACAGCGCTGATGCCAAAAGCAATCACCGCCAGTTCAGCCACGGGAGTATTCGGATTCCAGGCGATGATGACACAGACGATCATGATGCCTGCAACGCACAGCCGGCCGAAACGGACAAGTTCCGTTGTGCCGGCATCCGGCTTGAACAGCTTGTAAACATCGTTGGCCATATTGGTGGCATGGCCGAATACCACACCGTTGACCGTGGTCATGGCGGCCGCAAACCCACCGGCAACCGCTAGCGCGGCGATCCATGTGGGTAGCGTCTCCGCAGCGGCAAGACCATACACTTTGTCTGCAACGACGGGAGAAACTTCACCGGAAAGCGCGGGAGTCTGCGCCAGCTCCAATGACCTTGCCGCGATGCCGATCATGGTAGTCATGCCGATGACAACCACGCAGATAACGCCGAAAACGACGACCATGGTCTTGAATCCCTTGGCAGTACGGCTCGCATACGCGTGCATATACGGCTGGGGAAAACAGACAGAGCCCAGGCACATGGCCGAGGCAAATCCGAATAACATCGGATAACTCCAGACTTTTCCATCTTTCGCACCAAGCTGGAAAAGCTCGGGGTGCTTTTCGAAAACAAGGTCCATGGTCGGAGCGAACCCACCGTTGCGGGACATCACCGCGTAGAACAGCACAAAGACCATCACCGTGAAGAACACGCCTTGGATCGTATTCACCCAGGCAGCGCCCTTCATACCGCCCATGATCAGATACAGGGCAATGAACGCGGGCACGAAAAACAGGCCCATGTGATAGGAAACCGTGTTGTCGCTCATGGCCTCGATCATCACACCGATTCCCTGGAGTTGCGCCACCAGATAGGGTATGGAAGCCACCAGCACGACAAGCGGAATCATCGCCCGCATGACGTTTCCGTAGCGTTCACCAAAGGGGGCGCCCATAGACATCCATTTCCGTGCCCTGCCCAGCAGGAATGTCTTTCGATGGATGAAGTACCAAAGAAAGCCCAAAGGAATGAGATTCACGGTGAGAACGAACAGGGAACCAAATCCGGTACGGTATCCGAGACCCGACATACCGAACATGGCAAAGGCGCTCAAGAAAGAGGCGAGCAAGCTGAAAATCAGCACAAAATAGCCGAGGCTCGATCCGGCCACGAAGTAATCATCCGCAGTCCGCGTGAATCCACGGCGGAAGGCCACGTAACTGACAAAGACGGAAATCAGACAAATACCGGTGATAATTGCGATTGCGTACACTATTCGGCGTCCTTTCCGCGGATGGGCTTTGCGGGGATGGGCTTTGCGGGAACGGGATTCTCGATGTCCACTGCCTGCAGTTGAGAGATAATGTCCGGGAGTTCTTCGTCATTCATTGCCATCTGAGTATGAAACAGATAGACCCACTCCAGAACGAAAAGGACGGCGCCCAATCCCAACGCTAGCACGGCCCAGGACGGAACGCCGAGGAACCGCGGCACGGGGCCATAACTCCCATAGCCCAAGGGACACCAACATAACAATGTCAGGACAAGAAACGCAAAAACAAACATTCGATTCTGCCACGTACCGCTGATCTGTTTCATCGGATCATTACTTTCTTCTGGAAGGAAATAGGGGTAGGAACCGCGCCGGTGTGCTGGTCACCGCTTTGTGAATAGTTGTGTGTCAATCTCTCTTGAGTGAGCTTCGAGGCAAGTGTCACGCAGAAATCGCGAGATGCACTCAGCCAAGTATGCCGTACAACGACTGGTCGTTCAAGTAGCGACGGCGCAGCCGCGCTCAAACTTATCTCGACCGGGGGACCGGAAATCGTTGGAAATCCCGTGCATCCGAGGAGTTAGACGGCGGACGAGTTCCCGGCACACCCCTGCCACCCATGAGGGGTGTCGCCGTTTTTCGGTGGTTTGATGGCACAGACACACACCTCGACTTTCCGGAAAACGATGCTTGGTGACGGTCATCCGATACGCCCAACCGCCTGGGATTAGAGCACTCGGCGTCGAGAACTTTCCCGAAAACGGCCTCTATGAGGCGGTCGAGCAGGGTATCTCGCTTGGCTGTCCGCTGGCACCGTCGCGATGGAAGCTGCGAAGGGCAATCGCAGTCGTGAATCAGACATTGGCTGAGTTGCGAGTAAGGCAGCATCCCGACAAGACGTATATTGGACGCATTAGCCGCGGCTTTGACTTCCTGGGGTCACCCCAAGGCCTTGCCGTGGCATCGGGAACCGTAATGAAATTCGTCGAACGCATGTGCCGGCTTTATGAGCAAGGTGCGGACGCTGTCCGCATCGGCGACTACGTGCGACGTTGGAAAAGCTGGGCCACCGCCACGGGATTGCACGTCGTGGAGATATGTGTGCTGGTCAAGGCGGTCGGGAGTCTTTTGGTCGCCATTGACGCGAAAACTATACCCTCCGACCAATGCGTCGCCGCAGGTGCATCCCAACGCCCAGCACACTGGCCAGACATAGCCACACTACAACCGACGCTGGCTCCGGTACTGCGGGTTCTGGTTCCGGTGTAGGGACGGTTAGTTCCTCGCTCAAGGCGTAGAGCGACTTGTGGTCGGCGTAGTCGGCCCGCGCATACCTGATCCAGTAAACACTGGAAGTGAGACTGATCCCATACATTGAATCCGGGGAGGAACCCAATGGGTCAATGCCGGAGCGGGTACCGTAAGGAGTCGACCCGGTCCATACGTGGGCCTCGTAGTAGTGGCCGTACTGGGTCTTGTTCAAGCGGTTGTCGAGGTCGCCGTCCCACATGTCCGCGTAGCCGTCGGCGATCTTAGTAGTTCCGTCCAGCAGGTAAACGTGGGCGGTGATAAGCGCGTTGGCGCGAGCGTCGGCTTCCCATGTCGACGCGATCGCGCGCCATGACACACCCTCGTCCGTACCGGTGAGGGAGGGGTTGAGGCCGGCCTGGGCCTGAACGAAAGCGTTGTAATCCCCGATGTCGGGCTGACCGCATCTCGCGTTCCACTCGTGACGAAGGCCAAGTGATACGTGTCTCCGGGATTCAGCCCGGTTGGAACGAAAATCGCGGCGTGGGCCGTGGCCC
>CAYYOX010000759.1:0-2383 GCA_964473065.1 uncultured Planctomycetaceae bacterium
AGGGGGCAGTGTGAACAATGTAATTGTACGCAGGCTGGTCAAGGGCCGCTTCCACCTTGGCGATCACCTGCCGCATCACGCCCGAGAGGTCTTCCACCTCGTTTTTTTGGATGTTCTCGTAGTGGCTCGAATGGACCTTAGGCAAGACCCAGGTCTCGAACGGAAACCGACTCGCGAAGGGGCAAAAAGCCAGAAAGCTCGGCGTATCGAGCACCACGCGTTTCTCGGTAGCCAGTTCCTGCTGGATCATGTCGCAGAACACGCAACGGCCTCGGTAGTTGAAGAATTCCAGCGAGCCGGTCATCTCCTCCCAGACGCTGATCGGCACAACCGGCGTAACGATCAGTTGGCTGTGCGTATGCTCCAAGGAAGCCCCGGCGGCCGCTCCCACGTTCTTAAACAGCATCCCGTAAACCAGCCGAGGATCCTTCTTCAAGTCCACCAGCCGATCCCGGTAGACCCAAAACACGTCGCGAAGCTGCTCCTCGGACATTTCCGACGTACTGACAATATGCTCGGGCGATTCGATAATGACCTCATGGGCGCCCACGCCCTGCATCATGTCGTAGATTCCATCGCCCCGTTTGTTCAACTCCCCTTCGATTTCCAAGGCGGGAAACTTGTTGGGCACCACCCGCACGCGCCAGCCTTCCTCGTTGGGCTTCGAACCGGAGCCGCGATAAGCGATGATCTCGTTGGGCGTCTTATCTTCGTTGCCTTCACAGAACGGGCAGAACCGGCCCTCCTGTCGCCGAGGCGTCGAGTCGAAATCGTGAGGCCGCTTCGCGCGATTGCTAGCGATAATCACCCAACGGCCAACGATCGGGTCTTTGCGTAAATCGGGCATGGAGGTGGTAGTGGGTAGTGGGTAGTGGTTGGTGGATAGTGGATAGTAGTTGTTGCAAAGCCGCAAGCGGCAAACATTGTTTATGCTTGCCACATGATTAGTTCGTAGTCGGGTGAGGGGACGACGGTCTCGATGACGCCTTCGTGGGGGATCCGCTCGGTCGATTGGCCGTCTTTTAGCAACTCGACCCAGAATCGGACCGGGTTCTCGGTCGATACATCGAGGCTGCCGAACGGAACGGCTAGCTCGAACAGTAGGTCGGCCGCCGCCAAAGCGCCCGACCCGGCCACCGGGGCCTTGTCGTGGTATAACTGCACGGTCGGTTCCTTGCGGCCTAAGTGCGAAACCGACAGCTCGAAACCTTCCGGCTGAAGGAACACCACCCGCAGGCCTTCGACCTCGGCCAACTGCTCGCGGAACGGGCCGCCCCGGGCGTCCAGCCGCAAATAAAGGTACTCGGAATCGAACCCGAAGTATAGATCCGACACCAGCCCTTCGGCCGCCATGGCCATGGCGCCTCGGGCGCCCTCGTTGACGTAGTGTCCCGCATTGATCCACTCGAAGTAGGTGCGTCGCCCGTCGATTTTGACGCGCAACAGGCCGGTCGGCTCGGAGTGCAGTCGAGGAGCCCGATGTCCTTGGCTTATCGACTTGGCCAATTCGGCCGGCGGTTGCTCCTCGAGTGCTATATAGACATTCTGTAGGTGCTTGCGGAAGAGCCGGTCGAACTCGCCGTCCTGGGCGCTGGAGTGGTCGTCGCCGAACCACCAGAACCAATCGCTCCCTTCGGCAATGTAAAGCTCTTCCCAAGCACGGTCGAGCTGCTCGCGTGGTTTCTGTTTCTCGCCGGTTGCCTTGACGAGATACTCTCGCGTCTCGAAGAGCAGGTCCCATGCCCGGTTGCATTCGGGATGGCCGATCCAGATGCCGAAGTTGTGCTGGATCCAACTGCCGGGGAACAGGTGCCCGAGTTTGTCGGTGGCCGGGTACTGCTGGATGTAGTCGCAGACCCTTTCGGTCCGGACTTTCGGGTGTTTGTCGAGGCGTTGGTACAGGGTGCGAAGGAAATCGACGCCGCCGTTGGGGTAGTATTCCCAGCAGTTCTCGCCGTCGAGGATAATACTGATCAGCGTCGGGCGATCGGCGCCGTTTCCGGTCGTGGCTTGACCGATGGCCTCGACTTTGCCGAAGAAATCGTCGACCGCGGCCTCGGCCTCGTACCGCTGATAGTGGAACCCGATCAGGTCGCTCATGGCGTGGTCGCGGAAGATGGCCTGCAAATGGCGACCCCGCTCTTCGACCTTCCAGGGGCGATAGCGCATCTCGGGGTTTCGCAAGAAACACTGGGAATCGAATCCATCGGAAAATCACCTAGGAATAGGTGGTTTTCTTTTTATATATAATTACCTTTACATTGAAAGTATAAGGTAGTAGAATGCAAGATATTAACATCAATAACCTGGGAGGCAAAGATGAAATACGTTTTTTATGAAATTATTACATTTCATATTTTTATCGTTATATTATTATAATAAA
>CAYYOX010000759.1:2393-3557 GCA_964473065.1 uncultured Planctomycetaceae bacterium
ATTACGCAGAAAGCCGTTGTCGTCTCGCGAGACCCAGCCGTCGGTCGAGCAGGAGAGGATCTCCTCGTCGGTGGCGATCCATTGGATCCCGGCGTCCGCAATATCGGGAATCATGCTCTGGCAAACGGACCCTTCCGAAGGCCACATGCCTCGCGGCTTCTGACCGAACACCTTCTCGTGATATCGCACGGCCCGGCGGATTTGCTCCCGGCCGTCCTCGGCGAAGCCTTCGAGATGTTTCGGCAGCGTAACGTCGGGCATGGCACGTCGGGCCTGGCGTTTGTCTTGCAATAGGGGCAAGATGGGATGATAAAAGGGCGTAGTCGTCAACTCGATCTGCCCGCGTTGCTGCAATTCTCGGTGCAACGGGACCACCTCGCGCAGCAGTTCCATCTGCTTATCCAGCAGCCACTGCTTCTCCTTCTCCGTATAGTGCCGGCCCTTGCGGCGAAATTCGGCCAACTCCTCATCCTGCTCGAACGCCAGCGGGTGGAACCAGGTCAGATTGGCCCAGCATTGCAGGTCGATGATGTCGCGTTTGGAGAACCGATTTCGGGCCTGATCGGCCGAATCTACCGAGACGCCCCGTTTCTTGTAGAGATTGTAGTAGCGGCGAAAAGGGCGAATCATCTTGTCGACATGCGCCATGAAGAAGTTGTCCAGAAGATAGCGCATGTCGTCTTCCGAAAGCGCGTCGGGAGACAGCCGCGAGATCCGCAGATGCGTATCTTCATGCCCCGCATCCGTGTAGGCAGAAAGTTGTGTGAGCAGGCTGGGGACCAGATTGATGGTGGCCCGAATCTCGGGCACTTCCTTCAACAGCGCGGCCATACCCCAATAATCCTTGGTCCCGTGCAGTCGGACCCAAGGCATGGGGTTCTCACCCGTAATGTCGTCCGGGTAGTAGGGCTGGTGCTGATGCCAAAAAAAGGCCAACGCAACATCGTGCATGGCTATCCTTCATCCTTGAAAAACCGAAGTAAACCGCGCCGCAATCCGTCAGTCTCTTGTTTAGCCCCAGGCGGCCACGCCGGGTTGGCCGTCTAACACCGCGTGGCCGCGGTGGCCGGGCGACTCTAAGTGTAAACCGTTCGGCTGTTTCGGGCCAAGGTGTCTTCGTATAATTTTCCGTATTCTTGCGCACTGCGCGACCATGACCAATCC
>CAYYOX010000760.1:0-3556 GCA_964473065.1 uncultured Planctomycetaceae bacterium
TCACGTCGTGTCCGCCGTGCCGCAATTGGTACAAGGACTCCATGATCGGTTCCGGGTCGGCCAGCAGGTCGGAGAAGATCATCACCAGACTGGCGTGTCGCAACATGGCGGCCACCTGGGTCAGGCTATTGGCGATGTCCGTCTCGCCTTCCGGCTTCAGATTGGCCAGCACCGACAACAGGCGACCCAACTGTGTGCGTCGGGCTTTCGGGGCCAGGCTGTCGCGGATCCGCGTGTCGAACGTGAGCAGACCGACCGGGTCCTGCTGGTGGATCATCAGGTAACCCAACGCGGCCGCCAGACAAATCGAGTAGTCGAACTTGGTCAACTCCTGGCGATACGTATAACCCATCGAACGGCTCAGATCCATCACCAAGTAGCCCGTGATGTTCGTCTCGGCCTCGAACTTCTTGACGTAATACTTGTCGGTCTTGGCATAGACGAGCCAGTCGATGTCCTTAGGATCGTCGCCGGGCGTGTACTTGCGGTGTTCGCTGAACTCGACCGAGAACCCATGAAACGGACTGGCGTGCAGCCCGTGCAGAAAGCCCTTGACGATAAACTGCGCGCGGAGATCCAGCCGCTTGATCTGGTTGACGACTTCGGGCTTGAGGTACTTTTCGGCAGTTGACATGGTTGGGGAGGGGTTAAATTCGGGGAATCCTCGTAGGGTGGGTCGAGCAGCGAAGACCCACGCGGTACTGAATGACGAAGCACAAATGACGAATGACGAATAGGAAGATAGTTTTTCGTCATTCGTCATTCGGATTTCGTCATTTTTCGTCGTGGGTCTTCGCTGCTCGACCCACCCTACATATTCCCAAGATCGTGCAAGGTTGTTTAGCTCTCATACTTCGGTATAACCGGCGGCGGTATCTCTTGGATCAATCGTTCGATGAGGTCTTCGTTGGACATGCCTTCGGCTTGGGCTTGGAAGTTGGTGCTGATGCGGTGTCGCAGGACGGGGATGGCGATCTTTTGCACGTCTTCGAGGCCTACGGAAAACCGCCCGTCCATGGCGGCCAGGGCCTTGCCGCCGTGGATCAGAAACTGCCCGGCACGCGGACCGGCGCCCCAATCGACCAGCTCCTGGATGAACTTCGGCGCCGTGGGATCCTTGGGCCGAGTCGCACGGACCAGCCGGGATACGTATTGGATGATGTATTCGCTGACAGCCACCTTGCCGACCAATCCCTGTAGGTTCACGATCGCTTTGCCCGAGAGGACCTTACGCACTTCGACCTTCTCGTCGCGAGTGGTGCTGGCGAGGATCTGCTGCTCCTCTTCCGGCGAGGGGTAGTCGACCTTGATGTTGAACATGAAGCGGTCCAGTTGGGCTTCCGGCAACGGGTAGGTGCCCTCCTGTTCGATCGGATTCTGCGTGGCAATGACAAAGAACGGATCGGGCAAGGAGTAAGTCTGCTGTCCGACGGTCACTTCCCGTTCCTGCATCGACTGCAACAAGGCGGCCTGCGTCTTCGGCGGCGTGCGGTTGATCTCGTCGGCCAAGAGGATGTTCGTGAAGACGGGCCCTTCGACGAAACGGAAATCCCGGCGTCGCTGCTCGTCTTCCTCCAACACGTTCGTGCCGGTGATGTCCGAGGGCATCAGGTCGGGCGTGAATTGGATCCGCTTGAAGCGGATGTCGAGGATCTGGGCCAGCGTGCTGACCATCAGCGTCTTGGCCAAGCCGGGCACGCCCACCAACAGGCAGTGTCCCCGGGTGAAGATGGCCGCAAAGATCTGCTCGATCACGTCCGCCTGGCCGACGATCACCTTCTGTAGTTCCTCCTGCATCAACTGCCGGTGCTGGCTGAATTCCTGCAGGATGTCACCGAGACTGCGCGGTTTGGTCGACACGTTTTTTCCTTGTTCTGGAGTCTGTCGTGGTTGGTGAACGGTTCGTACAATCCCCCGCACCGTCTGGCTGCAGCCATACCGGCAGCAGCGAGACGGGAAAAGTGGTCGTCTTCACCGAGTATTATTGTATAGTTGTCGTGCCGGCACACCCAGTGGCCGCTGGTGCGGTTGCCGACTTAACTGCTTAATTCTAATATACTTATGAAGACCGTGCCGCTGTCCTAGGGCCGAGAGACTTGCCATGAGGCGTCTGATTGCCAAAAGCCTGCTTGTCGGGGTTCTGTTTGGGGTGTTTGCGCAGACTGTGCGGGCAGATGTCTCCGCCAAGCAGGTTCGCGACTCGATCGACAAGGCCGTGGCTTACCTGAAGCAACAGCAACGCAGCAACGGATTGTGGCCCGAGTTCGCCGGCGGCATCGGCTATCCGGGCGGCACTACGGCCCTATGCACGCTGGCCCTACTGAACGCCGGCGTCGAGCCGGACGATCCCCATATCCAGCGGGCGTTGAGCCAGTTGCGGAAACTGCCGCCAAAGCGCACCTACGTGGTCGCCCTGCAAACGGTGGTCCTTTGCCGGGCGGAACCCAAGGCGGACCTGCTGTTGATCCGCGAGAATGTGAAATGGCTGGAAGCCAACCAGGCCACGATGGCCAACCAGTTAGGCGGATGGAACTATGGCTCGATGGGCAGTGTGGACAATTCCAATTCGCAGTTCGCCCTGCTGGCGCTGCATGAGGCCGAGCGCGTGGGAGTTCCGGTTCAGAACCGAACTTGGCGGCTGGCCAAGGCCTATTGGGAACATCGAAACGCGCAGAACGCCGACGGGTCCTGGGGCTATAAGAACACGGGCAGCGGCTCGGGCACCGGCAGCATGACCTGCGCCGGCATCGCCTCGCTGGTAATCGTGCGCGACAAGATTCAACAAGCCAACGCCAAGGTGAGCGGATCGCGGATCGAGTGCTGCCAAAAGGACGACGAGCAGGACGACCGCATCCGACGCGGGCTCGACTGGCTGGGGCGCAACTTCTCGGTCACCCGAAACCCGGGCCAGAACCATTATCTGCTCTACTATCTGTACGGAGTCGAGCGCGTGGGGCGATTGACCGCGCGGCGGTTCATCGGCGGACACGATTGGTATCGCGAAGGTTGCGAGGAGTTGATCCGTACCCAAGACAGCCTTTCGGGGTTCATCAAGGGCGCGAAAGCGCCGGAGAACGATCCGCTGGTGGGGACCAGCTTCGCCCTGCTGTTCCTTTCCAAGGGACGTCGGCCGCCGTTGTTGGCCAAGCTGAGACACTCGCGCGACGACGATTGGAACGCGCATCAGAACGATGTCGACAACCTGACGCGATTCGTCGAGAAACAATGGGAACTGGACCTGACCTGGCAAGTCGTCGACCTGCGCGGCGCCAAGGTCGAGGATTTATTGCAGGCGCCGGTGGTTTACTTATGCGGCGGCAGGAATCCCTTGCCCAATGCGCCCGCTGCCCAAAAGCGATTGGCGCGTTTGCTGCGGGATTACTTGGATCGCGGCGGGTTCGTCTTCGCGGAAGCCTATCGCAACGACACGGGTTTCGACGATGGATTCCGCCAACTGATGGATCAGGTCTTTCCCGAGCCCGAGTATCGACTGCGGTTGCTGGAGGCGGAGCATCCGATCTGGCACGCCGAGCAACGCGTGGCGGCCGAGCAAATG
>CAYYOX010000761.1:0-3554 GCA_964473065.1 uncultured Planctomycetaceae bacterium
CCCAGTCCGAGCCATCGCTGGCCGTCGATGTCGTAAAACGCATCGGCCGGGTCGACGAAGCCGTCCCACATCTCGTCGAAGGCTTCGAGCAATCGTCGTTCGAGAGATCTCAGTCGCGGATCGGGTTGTTGGTCAGTTTTCATGGTAAGGTCCTTTTGAAAAGGTTGGTTGTTGTTGGGATTCAGGCCGCCGTGCCGGCGACCGCTAAACGGTTTACGTGCGCTTACCCTACGGGCAGCCGGTTGCCTAGCCCGTCGCTTGTTTGGCGGCCTTGTAGCATTTCGGCGGCTAGGCGCAGCGCCATTTCGGCCGCGTCGGGGCCGTCGTCGTGGTCGCCGACGGGAAACTCCTTGAGCTGCTCGACCAGCAGCCGGGTCGAAGGGCTGTTGCTCTTGAATCGCAAACGCCGGCCGGCAAGGTGCGGCCCTAAGCGACGGATGCGGACCAGTTTGTTGATGCGGTTTTCGATCGGCCAAGGTCGTCCGCCGAGGAGGCCTTGGCGGCGGAATTCGGTCTCGAACTCGCCCTGCAAGAGGTCCTGGAACTGGTTCGCCTCGATGCCGAACACGTCGGGTTGAAACTGCCGATAGCGCTCGACCCCGTCGGCCACGATCTGCGGAGTGGGGCGTCGGGCCAGATCGGCTTCGAGGTAGAGGATCCCTTGGCGGTCGACGCCCAACATCACCAGGGCCGAGTAGTCGCCGCGTCGCGAGTCGGTCCCTTTGCTCGGGTCCAGGGCCATGGCTTTCACTCGTAGGTTGGCCGGCCAGGCGTCGAACCAGATCGATTCGTCGAAGTACGACTCGGGCCACTCGCACAGCTCGGGGTTGACCGGCGAGTTCTGCTTCTCCCGCTCGAAAGCCGTGTGCCCGCTCTCGGCCCTCATGCACATCAGCGTGTAGAGGTCTTCTTCCTCGGGCCAAAGCACGGCGGCGCCGGCCGTCATGCTGGGTCCGTGTTGCTGATAGAAATCCCAGGCGGCCCGTTTGTATTGCGGATTGGCCACGTCCGTGTAGAGTGCCTCCCACTCGAGCCACAGCGACATGTGTTCCGGCCAGCGCTCGATCGCCCGAAAGACGCGCGAGGTCCAGCCGGGCTTCTCGGTCAGTTCCATGGCCAAGGCCTCGCGATGCAACGCGGTGGCCAGATTGATCACGTTGGTGCGTTTCGTGCCGGCCTTCAGCAGCGTACCGTGGAACCAGGTTCGCGAGTGTTCGCGTTGCACGGCCGACTCGATATGCTGGTCGTTTTGCAGGTCGTCGCAGATGATCAACGTCGGGCGATGGGCCCGATGCCTTCGCCCTCGCATCCGCTGGCCCGTGCCAAAGGCCTCGATGGCCGTGCCGTTTTGCAACACGATCGAGTTGCCGCGCCACACGGGCCCCTTGCCGACGGCCTGGGGATAGTCTTCGGCCAATCGCGGATTGTCAATCAGTTCGGCCTTGAGGTTTTCCAGGTGGGCGGCCGCTTGATGCTTCGTGTCCGAGACGATCCACACATACGGCTCGCGACCTTCCACAGCCATTCGCAAGGGGAAGGCCAGTGTGCCGAGCGTCGACTTGGCCCCGCCTCGCGGGCCCAGCACGTTGAGCTTCACGCCGCGTTGCTGGGCCATGCGATCGAACCAGCCGGCCAGCCAGTCGTGCATGCCCGAGGCGGGTCGCGTGAAATGTTCGGGCAGATACTTTCGCCCCCACGCCAGCAGGTCGAGGTCTTCGGACCGCCCGGCCGCGCGTCGTCGGGCCGCGCCATGGCATCGGGCCAACTCGTCGCGAAACACGGCCAGCAGCCCGAGGACTCGTTCCGGCTGCATGAGGAGCTCGCCTTGGATCATGGCGGATCCTTTCGGTTTCCAGTGTGGCAAAGGTCCTGCGTCAACGCGTCCAAACTTTTCAAGATATTCTTGCGATACTTGGGCACGGGCACTTCCGCGGTGATCAGCTTGGCGAATTGCGCCAGAACCTGCTTTAGTTGATTGATCGTAATGACATCGGGGCTTTGGCGTGCATATTTTTCGGGAAAGACCCGTTCCAGGACCCAGGCCGCGGCGCGCCAGTATTGCGGCTGCTTGGCCGCCTTCTGGATGTTGCTCATGTAGGTGAACTCGTGTTGGTTCTCGGCCCGACGGATTTTCTCGGAAAAGTCCTTGTCGCGCTCGGCCGTATTCTGGATTGTGGGGTGCGAACAACCGACGTATCGTGCGGCCGTACGACGGCTGCACCCGACCGAAATGATCGCGATGATTTCCCGTTTCTTTCCGTCATCCAAAACGGGACGCCTGCCGCATTTTGCCACGATCTGATCCTTCGCTATAAAGCCGCGACCGTTGGTCGCGCCTTACGCCCATGGTTGGGCTGACTTGTATGACGCTGTCGGGCGCGACCAACGGTCGCGGCTTTATTGTCGATCACCCAGGAACTCGAACGACACGACCGAGCGTCCGGCCGAGCTGCGATATCCTTTGATGAAGCCGGCCGTCCTCGAGCCGGTCCGCTTGACGTTCACTGCCCGCCACTTGGGCGAACGGCGGCAATGGGCGATCAGGGCCGGGTGGCTGGCCGTCACGTTGAGCCGATGACCTTCCTGACGATGACGTCGCGCGACCGACTCGGCCAACGCCATGCCGATGCCGACGCCCTGGTAGTCGGGCAGCGTAACCAGCCGGCTGATCCGCCAGCGACCCTTCCGGCCAATCAGTGAAACGGTCGCACAGAAGCCCACCGGCATGCCGTTCCACAGGGCCACGAAGCATCGGGCGGCCGTGCTCAGCGAGCCGGTTAGATAGTGATGACGTCGAAACATTTCCCACGCACCACGCCCGCAGCGAAAGACTTCAAGCTCGATCGCCGGTCGCCGAAGACACCTCCTTTGGAACGTCGACGTTGCCATGTCGATAATCCAGTCGGGCGTTAACCACTCAGTTACGTCGTAATGACACGTCACGGCCACAAACCGGCGGCCGATTTGCCCGCCTCGAATCCCCTTGGCCAACGCGGCCGAAAGCACCCGAGCCACCGTGCGGTCGACCACGCTGGTATACTCATCGAAAGCCAACAGCGGCAAAGCCGCCTCGCAAGCGGTAGTTGTAGCCAATGCTCGGGCCAAATCGCAGCGGAACCGTTCGCCGCCGGAGAGCACGTGATAGGGCTTGACCCAACTTGGCGGCGAACTGAACCCCACGGCCGTGAACAGCCCGGTGATCTCTTTGATCGGCAAGTCACCCAGCCCGTCGACCACGGCCCGATCTTCCGGCCAAGGCCCGGGCGTGTGGAACCGGTCGCCGAACAGTTCTCTGGCAACGGTAGTTTTCCCGCTCCCCGACGGACCGACGATCAGCCCGATCTTCCAATCGTCACCCAACTCGGGCGTTTCAAGCCGAAACCGCTCGGTAGCCCGATCCGCAAGCGGCACGTCAAACATCCCGGCCACTTGCTGAACCCGGAACGAATCAAAAACAGGACAATCAACCTGAATATCAAGCATAATAGAAACCCTCCAAAGGGCACGCAAGCAACGCCTGCGCGTAACCGCCTACTGCCCACTACCTACTACAG
>CAYYOX010000762.1:0-3548 GCA_964473065.1 uncultured Planctomycetaceae bacterium
TGAAAACCGCAACCCCTTGCGGTACAATGACCTAACGGTCGAAAGTGCCATTCCCCCAAGAGACTTGGCAATTACTTCATTGCTGATGGGCTGATCAGGATAACTCGGCGACCGAATACCGCATGGAATTGTATAGCCTTGATAGTCAACCAGAGCAAGGTGCGTATCCAATGGAAAGGTGAATATACCATCATCAACATTTAGCAGTCCTTCTATTGATTTACGGATGTCCGAGAAGACTCGCTTCCATGGAAAACCTTTGGCCTCCGTGGCTTTGCCAGGATATGCAGTATTAAAAAACTCAACCTTGCCGTCGGGAAATGCAAGAACATGTCGACATTGGCGGTCACCAGAATTCTCTGAAACTATGAAATCTTCCTGACATTTTCTTCCATGTATCCTACCTTCTGTCACTAGCAAACCCGAGATCGATGTCTGGATTGTAACTGAATCGAGATTGAGTGGTGAACTCTCGTGATCGAACGGCAACAGATGCATCGTCCAGAACGGGCGTCTATGCGACAGTTTCCGGAGATACCGAAGCCGTGAACTAAAGAACTCCTGAGCATTACTGCATGGTTTTTCAATATTCATAGTGTTCCTCTGGTTACGCAGCTATTGCTGCATTGAGTTCTGTCAGCAATCCCAAGAGCTTGCCGTCAAACACGCGGTTGGCTTGCAGCCAGCCGCCGGCTTGCTCGAAGACTGGCATCAATTGAAAATCGTCTTGGTCGATCGACAGATTCGCTATCAGGTGGTCGCGGATGCGGTCGAGCCATTTCTGTTGGTTGTTGGTGAATGTCTTGTCGGCCGTCAGCTTGTCGAACGCCCGGTGAATGCGCTGCTCGGCGGTCAGCAGCGGTTGAGCCTCATCGGCCGCGTGCTTGACCATCGAGATGATCTCGACCAGGGCCTTGTTGTAGTGCAACTCGTGGGCTCGCTGGAGGTTTTCGACTGTGAAGCGTTCCGGGGCCGTTGCCAGCTTGTCCTTCAGTTCGGTCAGGGCCGACGTGTTCCAGTCTCGCGGGTGATCGAGCAGAATGCCGATGGCGTCGATCTTGCTCGTGTTCTCTTCGACGAATCGAGCGAAGGCGACCAGATAGTCTTCGGGCTTGTGTTCGTTGCCCTTGCCGTCGCGGATCAGGTACTCGCTGGAGACCGTATCTTCGTGCTCGATTGCCCGAAGGAAGACTTTCTTGCGGCGGGTGTAGTTGACCAGCAGGTCCTGGAACTCTTCCTTTCGCAACAGCTTCATCACCTCGACGAAGTCGTCGCGGAGTCTGCGGGGTAAAGCACGGGCGTAGGTGCCGACATCGCCGTCGGAAATGCCGAAGGCCGTAAAATCCTCGCGGGCCGAGGCGTCCATCTCCTTTTCGATTCGCTGGAGACGCTTCACAAGGCAACGGATGTTGTAATCGCGGTCGCGATTGCTCCAGATTGCGTCGATGATCTGCCGGATGGTTCGGGCCGGCTTGTCGGGCGGCTCGGCGGTGAGTCCGGTCGACTTGCGGAAGTATTCGAGCAACGTGCCGTCGAAACAGTCGAAGACGACGAAGTGCGACTTGTCCGGGTGATGCTCGCCCTTGCGTGTGCCGCGTCCGAGCATCTGCTCGAACAGGATGCGGGATTTCACCGTTCGCAGAAAGACAATGAACTCCAGGTCGGGGATGTCGACGCCCGTGCTGAGCATATCGACCGAAACGACCACCCCGGGCTGCTTGCGATTGCGAAACTCGCGAATCTGTTGCAACGGGCGGTCGACGCGTCCGGTGATCTTGCGAACGAACGATTCTCCCTGCCCAAATACCTCGCGACAAATCTCGACAAGTTGGTCAGAATGGGACGTATGGGGCAGGTCGTTGGCGGCGAAGATGAGCGTCTTGGGGAATCTGCCGGTCCGCTCCTGGTGCTCGTCGGCATACTTCTTGAGTTCCAGGGCGATCTTCCGATTGGAATCGGGCGAGGTGACCTTGCGTTCGACTTCGCTGCTGTCGAATTGCCGTTCGTCCTCCAGGCTGTCGCGAGTTTCAGTTCCGCTGTCCGGGTCGACGATTTCGACTTCTTCACCTTCGTTGAGGAAGACACCGTTCATACGAACATCGGACTTGACCTTGACCGCATCGTAGTCGACCAAATATCCTTCGCGGACGGCCCGTTCGTATTCGTAACGATAGACGACATCCTTGAAGTAGGCCTTGGTGTGGGCGGCGGGCGTAGCGGTCAGGCCGACACGAACCGCGTCGAAGGGATTCAATGTGTCTCGCCAGACGGATACCTCGCCGGTTGTGTACCCGCGATGACACTCGTCGGCGACGATCAGATCGAAGGCATGAATCGGGATAGCGAGTTGTTCGGCGTCTTCGTCAATCTCTTCATCGGATGAAGTCTGGAACACGGCCTGACGCCCAAACAAGTTGATCGTCATACGCTGAATCGTGCAGACGTAGACGAAGGCATGTTCGCCGGTGGGGTTCTCCAGGTAGGCCTTCGGCAAGACCTTCGGGTCGAACTTCTCCTCTTCGTCGAAGTCGCCTTGTTGAAAGCGTTGGCTGTAGACTTCGTAGATATGGTCGAACTTGAGTCCCGGTTCCGGCTCAAAGGCAGCGAAAGAACTGACCGCCTGGGCGGCCAACGCACGACGGTCGACCAGGAACAGAATCCGCCGGGCCGCACCCGACTTCATCAGCCGGTAGACTTGATTGACCGTGGTGAACGTCTTGCCTGTGCCGGTGGCCATGGCGAGGAGCATTTGACGCTTGCGGCGGATAATGGCGTCCTCGACGGCATCGTTGGCCTCGATCTGGTAGGGCCGCAGACGTGGATGGTTGTTGGCCAATTGCTGGAGACGGTCGTAGGCGGCTTCAATGTCCGTTCGAATCAGCTCGGCAAGAGCACTCGGCGTGAAGAAGTTGGCGATCTTTCGCGACAACGCCAGCTCGTGGCGAACATCGTGAAACCAGATCACCTCTCCGTTGGTCGAGAACAGGAACGGAACTCGGAAACCACGGAAGTCGAACGGGCTTTCGGTAACACCTCTTGAGTATCGCTCAGCCTGGATCAACACGCCTTGCGGGCCGAGCGAAACCTTCTTGGCCTCCATTACGCCGACCAATTGGCCATCGACGACCAATGCATAGTCCGCAGGGCCGTTGGCCGTCGGGAATTCTTCGATGGCGTGTCGATCGTAAGCAGTGATGTCGGCATCTTCGCTGTACGGCACGATCTTCCAGCCGAGAGCCTTCAGCTTCGGGTCAATCCGTTTCTTGCGGGTAAGCCGTTCGGATTCGTTCGACGAATGGGGCACTGTCGGCCCTCGCTCAGGGGTAGGTCATTTTGGTTTTCGCTTCGCTGGTTCCGTGTTCACTGGGCTCTCGGCCTCGCTGAGCAACGCATCGAGTTCTTCCCGGGAATAGAGGCGGTAGCCGTTCGCCGGATGTCGACGTTCGGGAATCTTGCCGCTTCGCCCCCAGTTCCGCAGCGTATTCGACGACACACCGAGGTACTCCGCAGCTTCCTTTATCCGCAGGTATTCATCCAACTTCTGCATC
>CAYYOX010000763.1:0-3547 GCA_964473065.1 uncultured Planctomycetaceae bacterium
CATAAGTCCTATGTCTTGCCTGGTCGACCTTGGCAAAACGGCTCAACACCTTATGATGGGGGAATGACTCGATCCGGATCCAAGAACTCCGAGAACCGCTGGCCGCATCGGCTGGCTTGGGTGGCGGCGTGCGCGGTCTTCCCGTTGATCTTCCTTGGCGGGAGCGTGACCACGTACGAGGCCGGCATGGCTGTGCCGGATTGGCCGACGACCGAGGGCCACTGGTTCTATCCGTTGCAAGGCTGGATCGCGGCGGCCTGGGACTTCTTTCTCGAACATGGCCATCGCATGTTGGCCCAGGTCGTGGGTCTGTTGTCCATCGCGTTGGCCGTAGTGCTGTGGAAGTTCGACCGGCGGAAGTGGATGCGTTGGTTGGGCGTCGTGCTGGTCGCCGGCGTGATCTTCCAAGGCGTACTGGGCGGCCTACGCGTGGTCGGCGGCCGGGTGGTCGTCTGGCTCGAAGCCACGCACGCGCCGGCCATGGGGTTGTTGCGCGTGATCGGCGACGCCGACTTGCTGAAAAAACTCCACGGCTGCACGGCCCCGCTGGTGTTCGCCTTGTGTGTGGCCCTGGTGATCTTCACTTCCCGGCGATGGCTTGAAACGCAACAACCACGTCCGTATCCGACGGCCCGCCGTTTTCGACGCCTGGCGATTGCGGCCTTGTTGGGGATCTATCTGCTGATCGTGCTGGGAGCCCAGTTGCGCCATCTGCCCGTGCAAGAGGCTCTGTTGCCCGACTGGTTGCGATGGTTCATGACTACCTGGTTCGAGCTTTGGGTCTGGGTGAAGCTGCTGCTGGCCGGGCTGACGGCTGGCGTGCTGACGTGGACCGTGCTTGTCGGACGGCGAACTCTCCGCGAAGAGCCGCTGCTGGTTCGTCGGACCAGTTGGCTGGCCGCGATCTTCTTGGTGCAACTGATCCTGGGCGCCGGCACTTGGGTGACCAACTACAATTGGCCCGGCTGGTTCACGCGATACGTCTGGGCACTGGAATATACGCCGGTGGCCGAAGGGCGGCTGCAAGTGTGTCTGACCACGGCCCACGCGGCGGTCGGCTCGTTGGCGTTGGCGGCCGCTTTGTCGGTCGTACTCTGGTCGCGGCGGCTCTTGCAAGGAGAGTCGCGTTGACCGACTACTGGCAACTACTCCGCCCGCGCATTGTGGCCATGGTCCTGTTGGCCATGGCGGTCGCGGCCTGGATCTCCGGCGAGCAACCGCCTGATTGGTCTGAACTGCTACATGCCCTGTTCGGCACGGCCCTGGTCATCATCGGCGCGATTGCTTTGAATCAGCGTCTCGAATCCCGTGGCGATGCGAAGATGCCGCGCACCGCCGGGCGGCCGCCGCCCGCCGAGCCTCAGACCGATCGGCCGGCGACCGTCTTTGGGCTGGCGGCTTCGGTCGCCGGGCTGGGACATCTTTGGTACTGGTCGCACGCGGGCGTGCTGGCCGTGGCGGTGGCCAGTTGGCTGCTTTACGTCTGTGCCTACACGCCGCTGAAGTCGCGCACGATGTGGCAAACGCCGCTCGGTGCGCTCGCCGGGGCCATGCCCGTGCTGCTCGGGGCGGCGGTCGTCCATGCCCCGATGAGCCCCATGGCCATGACGCTGTTTGCGGTCGTCTTCTTCTGGCAGTTTCCGCACGCCATGGCCATCGCCTGGCTGTACCGCGATCAGTTCGCCGACGCGGGCATACGCCTTGCCACCGTGGTCGACGCCTCGGGTCGCATCGCCGGCACGCTGGCCCTGCTGGGCGCCGTTGTTCTGTTGCCGGCGAGCCTGGCGCCGCTCGGGTTTGCAGCGCCGAGTTGGCCATACGCCACGGCGGCCCTCTTGTTGGGCGCTGTGTATCTGGCCTGCGCGGGCCGCTTCATGCACGACCGCAACGACACAACCGCCCGATGGCTGTTGCGAGCGTCGATCGTCTACCTGCCGCTGCTGTTCACGGCGTTGCTGGCGGCCTATTGAACTCCGCGTCGGCCGCTACACGCGGATCGCGCCCAATTCGTTATAGGCGGAGTCGACCACGTCGGCGTCGATTTGCGTGATCTGACGACCTGCGCCAGCCAGCAGGGAAAGATCGGCCAGTTGGGCCACGCGACGGGGGATGCCGTCGGCCAGTTCATGGAGCCTTGCAACGGCCGTGTCGGCAAACACGGAACTCTTGCCGCCGGCCTGTTGCAGCGAGTTTTGCAGGAAGTCTTTCGTGTCCGACTCTTCCCACGACTGCACGTCGATCCGCAACTCGGCCAATTCCAACAGCCGCTCGCCGAGGCAACCGATCTGCTCGCGCCGCGCGGCCATCACGATCGTCAGTCGCGACTGCGGCGTCGGATCGTGCTGGACCAGACGGGTGACCTGGGTAAGGACCGCCGGGTCGGCACGCTCCGCGTCGTCCAGCAGAATCACCGAGTGCGTCTGTTCGAAGCGGAACTCACTGAGCCGGTCACTCAGCAGCCGCCACAATACGGAAACCGGTGCGGCCGGATCCGGGCTCAACTGGAAATCGGCGGCCAACAGCGAGAGCATATCAGCCGCTCCGACGCCCGAGAGGTTCACTCGTGCAACCTTGCTCCCGCGGCGATTCAACTGCCGGGAAAAGACCTCCAGCAGCAACGACTTGCCGCTGCCGGGTTGACCCATCAGCAGGCCCAACCGGCGTCCGTGCTCGACCAGGAAATGGAGTCGGGCCAGGGCCTCTTCGTGGGTCGGGCTTTGGTGGAAGAAATCCGGATCGAGACAGCCCCGAAACGGCGACTTGCTCAATCCCCAGTGCGACTGATACATCGACCCGGCTCCTCGTGACTATCCATCCGTGGGTTCATTCCGTAACTCTGTTGTATTCGGTACAATTCACCGGGAAACTTGATCCGGAATCACCGCCACTCTGGGGGCTCGACATGGCAGACCGTTACTTCACCGAAAGCCCGATCCACGACCGCCGGGCCGTGCTGGGCGGGCCCGAGGCCCATCATCTGATCCACGTCATCCGCGCCAAGCCGGGCATGGAGGTCACGTTGTTCGACGGCAGCGGGGCCGAGTTTCCCGCCCGGGTCGAGCGGGTCGGCCGAAGCGAGGTCGAACTGGAAGTACTCGAACGTCGGGAAGTCGACCGCGAGCGGCGCCGTCAGGTTGTCCTGGCAACCGCGCTGCCCAAGGGCGACCGGCAGCGTTGGCTGGTCGAGAAGGCCGTGGAACTGGGCATCTTGCGGATCGTTCCGCTTCAGACCGAGCGCTCGGTGTCCCTGCCCGTACCGAAGGCCATGGATCGGCTGCGGCGCACAGTGATCGAGGCCTCGAAGCAGTGCGGCCGCAACCGGCTGATGGAGATTGCCGAGCCGCAGACGTGGCCCGATTTCGTCGAGCAGACCCACGACATCCCGGCGTGTCGGTGGTTGGCTCATCCGCATGGTACGGATCAAGAGATGGCCGAGCCGGGGCCGGCCGTGCCCGTTTTCCTGGCCGTCGGTCCCGAGGGCGGGTTCACCGACGCGGAGGTTTCCCGGGCGGTGGCCGTCGGCTGGCAGTTGGGGACCCTGGGGCCG
>CAYYOX010000764.1:0-3536 GCA_964473065.1 uncultured Planctomycetaceae bacterium
AGCCGGCCAATGCCGCAAACTTCGCCATTACCGAGCTGAACTATCACCCCTACGACCGTACGCCGGACGAGATTGCCGCAGGCTTTCTCGATGACGACGACTTCGAGTTTGTCGAACTGAAGAACATCGGCCAGATATCGATCGATCTGTTTGGAGTGCGGTTCACCGACGGGATCGATTTCGATTTTACCGGCGGCCCGATAACACGGCTTGACCCGGGCCAGTTCGTGCTGATCGTCAGCAACACGACCGCGTTCGCGTATCGCTACGGCAGTCTGGCCGATGTGGCCGGGCAATACACGGGAAGACTGGGCAACGGCGGCGAACGAATCGCCCTGCTCGACGTGTTCGATCAGACGATCCGTGATTTCACCTACGGCGACTCGAAGAACACCGGCTGGCCCAATCGGGCCGACGGCAACGGGCCGACCTTGGAAGTGCTTGATCCGGCCGGCGATCTGAGCGATTCGGACAACTGGCGATCCAGCGGCGAACTGCTGGGCACGCCCGGCTCGGCCGGAATCGGCTCTTTCGAAGGGGTTGTCGTCAACGAAGCGCTCACCCATACCGACTACCCGCTGGTCGACGCGATCGAGCTATACAACTGGACCGACACCGAGATCCCGATCGGCGGGTGGTGGCTTAGCGATGACAATGACGATTTCCAGAAGTTCCAAATCCCGGCTGGCACGACGATTCCCGCGTATGGTTACGTCACGTTCTACGAGGGTCACTACCTGGGCCGAACATTGGTGTTTGATCCGGTCAACGAATTCGGCGGCCTGGGAGGGAAAGACTTCGCCCTGAGCGGAGCCCGCGGCGACGATGTCTGGTTATTGGCCGATCCCGCCGGCGGCGCGCTGCGGTTTGCCGACCATGTGGAGTTCGGCTCGGCCTTCAAGGGCGAGTCGTTCGGCCGTTGGCCCGACAGCAATGGTGATCTGTACCCCATGACCGCCCGCACACTCGGCGGCCCCAACAGCGGACCGAGGATTGGGCCTGACTTGTTGATTAGCGAAGTGATGTACAACGCACCGGAAGTTCCCGGAATCCTGCCGGAGAATCTCGAATTCATCGAGATCTACAATATCACGAGTCAGCCGATCGATTTGACAGGTTGGCGGTTGCGCAAGGGGTTCGATTTCGACTTCGCGCCCGGCACGATGATCGGCTCGCGAGAGGCATTGGTAATCGTCGCGTTCAACCCGAGCGATGCGATCAGGCTGGCCGACTTCCGCAGTTACTACGGTATTGGAGCGGAAGTGCCGATCGTGGGCACGTTCGGCGACCGCTTAGACGACGCGGGCGAGCAGATCCAACTGCAACGTCCCGACACACCGCCCACGAATGATCCGCTCTACGTTCCTCATCCGTTGGAAGACCAGATCGAGTATCTAAGCACTTGGTACACTGACACGAACGGCAACGGCCGATCGTTAAACCGGGCCGGTCTAAACCTTTGGGGTAACGACTCGACAAGCTTCAGCCCCGAGGATCCAACTCCCGGCACGGCTGAGCAACTCGATACCACGGTCATAACGGGCCGCCACGTCTTCTATAACGATTCGGCATTCGGCAACACAATCGCCTCAGACAAAACGGCCTTGAGGCCTGGCGAGCAAGCAACCTTCGCCAACTACACCAGCTACGCCAAGGGGATTAACGGGATCATCATCGATGTGGCCGGCTTGGCCAACCCGGGCGGGATCGACGAGGGTGATTTCACTTTCAAGATCGGCAACGACGACACGCCGGCCAATTGGACCGATGCCCCGGCCCTGCCGAACATCAACGCGACGACCAGCCAAATCATCTTGACTTGGCCGGACGGGGTAATTCACAATACGTGGATCGAGGTGACCGTCCTGGCCACCGTGAACACGGGCTTGGCCGCGCCAGACGTGTTCTACTTCGGCAACGCACCCGGCGAGACGGGCGACTCTTTGATCGACGCCAAGGTGGACGCCATCGACGTGCTCGCGACGCGTCAGAACCCACGGCCGTTCTTCGACCCGCCCACGATCGACAACGTCTACGACTTCAACCGCGACCGCCGCGTCGACGCGATCGATACGCTAATTGCGCGGAACAACCAAACGTGGTCGGGCACGGAGTTGGAGTTGCTCGATCTGACGGCCGCCAAGGGCGCAGTGGTCAACTCCGAAGCAAAAAGCGCCGGGCAAGCCCGGCCGCTAAACGGAGAGTTTGAAAAGGTGCTGAACGATAGCAAGGATTGGCTGCACCAGTTCGAGCAGATCAGCAAGAAGGATCGGCCAAGTCGCAACAAAGATCCGCTCGCCCACGCCGTAGACCGGCTGTTGGCAACTATAGAACAATAGGCCGTGCGGTCAAGAAACTGGAACGACATCAGGACCCCTTGGAAATACGGACTTCATGCTCGCCCGCGGCATGAATCTCAGACGACGTTCGGAGGCATGGACAAAGATTGATGCGGCAACCACGCAGCCTGTATTCGGGGTTCTGTGTCATCAAGTCATGCCTTTTCCGAAACATCCCAAATAACCACCCTGCGTGAAACACTCCACCGGGGCAGGTCTTGACGCGGGTGACGATGTAATCCGCCCGGTTTGAGCATTGTGACAATCGAAGTCAGCAGTTGGACTTCGGCCCAATGCTTCGACGGTACGGCCAATAGCTAAAGAAAAGACGCCCCGGCCCGGACAAGCCGAAACCAAGATAGCCCCGCCCGCGTAGCCATCAAACAGACAGCACACGCGGACGGAGCGAAAACCAACTAAGCCAACCATCTACCTTCTACTTCCCGGCCGAATCCCTCCAGTATGGACGGCGCAGGCCAACAGCACACTTCCGGCAATCAAAGCCGCCGTCCACGATCCTGTTGCATAGCCGATGATCCCGGCAAGAATCAGGATGCCGTAGACGTTAATCACGTTAAGTTTCTGTCTGGCTCCCATGTAGCCCAATCTCCTCTTGGTTCGTAACATCACAACCTCGCAGTACACTGGCACACTACTCTTGTGCGAGCGGTTCAATGGCCAGGGCGTCCCGATGAAGCTGGGTCTGCTCGTCGTCGAGAAGCTCGGCCACTTTGGCCCATAGGTCTCGGATTTGTTTTCCTGAAGTTGCCAACCATACGACGTCCAATAGCTCTTCTTGCTCCTGTTGCAGTTTCAGGACCTGCTGTCCAAGTTGGCTCTCGGCGAGAAGCTCTTCTTCGTGGATGTCCTTGCGTCGTTTGACGGCGTTGGCGACTTCCGAATCGTGCCGGTAAGAGTAGCAATCGTCCAGGTCGTCTGGATTGACGCCTCGTACCTTGGCGAGCATGGCCCGGTGGGTCTGCTTCTCACGCTTTTCCAAAACGTCCTTTTGCCGCTGGCAGTCTTCGAGTTCCGCCTGGTAATCGGCCAGACTGAGCGACTCCAGAGCCCGTTGTCGGGCCTCGCGTTCGATGCGGTCGAAGAAGTTGGGGTCGGAGGCGGTGATGGCCTCGATCCGCTTTTCGATCCGCCGCGCGATGCGGTTCTTCCAATGTTCTTTCTCCGTGACGGTAAGTC
>CAYYOX010000765.1:0-3526 GCA_964473065.1 uncultured Planctomycetaceae bacterium
ATGAGAAACCTTTATACTTATCCCTATGCGGCCGTTGTCCGAGCGATTTGCACACAAAACCGACGGGATTCGCGGTTATCCAGGGCGGGAAGACCGAGTATGATGAGCATTGCAACCACGAGAAAAACGACCAAAATGTCGACTCCCATAAGCAGAACTGATTCTGGCCAGCCCGGGGCGTTCGTTCCTAGCGAAGAAGGGCTCCAGGAGCTTCAGCGACAGAGCCTGGCTTTGGAGGATTCGTCGCCGGAGGATATTCTGACTTGGGCGGCCGAACGGTTTGGCCCAAAATTGACGATGGCGACCGCCTTTGGGCCCGAGGGGTGCTTGATCCTTTCGATGCTGGCGAAGGTTGCTCCCGAGACGTACGTTTTCAATCTCGATACGGGCTATCAGTTCCCCGAGACGCTCGAGCTTCGCGACCGAATTGCCGAGAAATATGGGATCGAGGTCGATTTTCAGAGGGCGGACCTTTCGATCGAAGAGTTCGAAGCGGCCAACGGCGGGCCGGTCCACGAAACGGATCCCGACCGCTGCTGCTTCGTGCGAAAGGTCGTGGTGCTGCGACGTGCCCTGAAAGATTTTGGGGCTTGGACCAGCGGGATCCGGCGCGATCAGAGCCCTTTCCGTGCCGCGACGCCGATTCTCGGTTGGGACAAGAAATTCAATCTGGTCAAAGTCAGCCCCCTGGCCAACTGGACCAAGGAATTGGTCTGGAAGCGAATCATCGAGCAGCAGGTTCCCTACAATCCGCTGCACGACCGCGGGTATCCCAGCGTGGGCTGCCAGCCGTGCACTCGGCCGGTGATTCTTGGCGAGGATGAGCGTGCCGGGCGTTGGAGCGGGTCGGCCAAGACCGAATGCGGACTGCACGTCCAGGACGACTGACCTCGCGACCGTTGCACCGGCAAGCAACGAAAAATCGGGCTTCTCGACTCTCATTCTTTGCATTAACCCCCTCTGTGTGGTGGTTTTTCGCGAGCACCAGGACCGATAAGTTGCATATTCCGCAAATTCGGTCATAATGGCACTGTGGGGTTAGTCCCTAGAGACCGCGGGATTTGCGGCTGGTGACTCGCGCCTTCTCCCTTGCAGCGGGGTAGGTTGCTGGCGTTGTCGTTCGCAGTCGCCGCCCGGGCCGTGCGTCATGGCGTCGGTTTCGGGGCAGCTTGTCTTAACTTGTCGGGATCACATCGAGGGAATTCAATCCGCGTCGCTCCTTGGAGTTGCCCGGTGAAAAGCAGAGTGGAGGCTGTCGTGTTGGGAAAGTTCCGCAATATACTCTCGTTGGCACACGGATCTCGCGGGGGGCAAAATCGACGCTCCCGCCAAGCCAAGACGACCGGTACTGAACGCCTTGGTTTCGAGCCACTGGAGAATCGCTTGCTGTTGAGCGGCGATTCGCTGGTGATCAGCGAATTCATGGCCACCAATCACCGGACCCTGATGGATCAGGAATTGGACAGCCCCGATTGGATCGAGATCTACAATCCGACCGCCTCGCAGGTCGAGTTGGAAGGCTGGTATCTGAGTGACAATCCGGGCAACCTGCGGAAATGGGAATTCCCGGCCGCCACGGTCGCCTCGGGCGACTATCTGATCGTATTCGCTTCGGACAAGGGCCATCGTAACTTGCCGGACGAGTTGCACACCACGTTTCAACTCGACGGCGACGGCGAGTACCTGGCGCTGGTCGAGCCGGACGGAACGGTAGCCTACGACATCACCTACTCCCAGCAGTTTGGAGATGTTTCGTATGGTTTGACGCAGGGAGTCTCCGCGTTCACCGTTCCCGGCGGCGAGAACTTGACCTACTTCGTCCCGGAGGACGGGTCGTTGGGTTCGACGTGGACCGACGTGGATTTCAACGACTCGAGTTGGACTGCCTACACGGAGGCCCCGCAAATCCTGATCACGGAAGCCGGCACCGGAACGCCCGACTATTTCGAAATTCAGAACGTCTCCCCCGGCGCGATCGACACTTCCGATTGGGTCGTGGTGGCCAATAACGCGAGCGCCTACAGCATCAACGACGTGCATACCGTGTTATGGCAGTTTCCCGACGAGATGCTGCCCGGTGAATTGGCCTATCGTCCGGATGCTGCGGGCGACAACATCTTCTGGCGCAACAATGACGACGGCTGGGTCATGATTCTCGACGGCCAAGGAAACATCGTGGATTTCACCGTCTGGGGATACTCTCCGGACGACATCGCGACCTTTGAAATCAGTGCCAACGGTTTCGAGAACATTCACATCGGCGAGGCGTGGAGCGGCTCGGCTGTCTCGAGTTCGGGAGCGTTTCCTGCCATGCAGCGGATCGGCACTGCCGACCATAACAACTTGGCCGACTGGACCTTCGACGTGGAAGGCACCCCGAACGGGCCGAACGAGAACCTGACCGTACCGTTTATGGTCGACTTAGCCACGGGCATCGGATACGACGCGGCCGATACGGGGCTGACGGATGCGATCCAGGCCGATATCGAGGCGGATCTTTTCGACGTCAACTCGTCGGTCTACTTGCGGCTGCCGTTCGAGATGAGCTCGCCGTCAACGCTCGACTCGATGCAATTGAACATCAAGTACAACGACGGATTCGTGGCCTACCTCAACGGACAGGAGGTCGCCCGACGAAACTCTCCGCCGTCGGTGCAATGGGATTCCACGGCGCCCGCTTCTCGTCCGATTGGCGAGTCGTTGCAGTACGAGGAAATCGATCTGATCGATCATCTTGGCGCGCTGCAAGAGGGCCTCAACGTGCTGGCGATCCAGGGGTTGAACGTCTCGGCCGCCGATCCGAGCTTCCTGGTCATGCCCGACCTGATGGCCAGCGGCACTCGCTTTTTCCTCACGCCTACGCCGGGCGAAGCCAACAATGTCGGCGTGGAACCCTACGGACCCATTGTCACGCAGATCACCGAGAACGCGCTGCCGCCGACATCGGGCCAAGGTTTGCCCATCACGGCGACGGTCGAAAAGGCTTTCAATGCGATCAACCAAGTCGTGCTGCATTACCGGGTAATGTACGGCGCCGAAAGCACGATCACCATGCGCGATGACGGAACCGCGGGCGACCTGACGGCCGACGACGGCGTCTACACGGCTGTGATCCCTTCGAGCGCCTACAGCGACGGCGAGATGGTTCGATGGTACGTGACGACGACCGACATTGCAGGGCACGGGTGGCGCGCCCCGTGGTTCTTCGACGCGCTCGACTCACCCGAGTACTTCGGCACTGTCGTGCAAGACCCCTCGGTCGACACGAACCTGCCCGTGTTGCAGTGGTTCGTGGAAAACCCGGCGGCCGCCGGCACTTGGTCCGGGACCCGATCGTCGGTTTTCTATCTGGACGAGTTTTACGACAACGTTCGTGCGGATCTGCACGGCCAGTCGACGGCCTGGTTCACGAATACATCCTACGATTTTTACTTCAACCGCGGATAACGCCTTCAATATCGGGAAGGGTCAACGCGGCTCAAGGCATACAATCTGCTGAGCAACCGGGGCGACCTGGGCAAGGTTC
>CAYYOX010000766.1:0-3519 GCA_964473065.1 uncultured Planctomycetaceae bacterium
TAATATCGAATATCGAACAAGGAATATCGAAGGAAGAAAGTAGCACGCACGCAGTAACACTTCAACATTCGTTATTCCTTGTTCGATATTCGATATTCATTAGACAACGATCTGACGCGTGGGTCTTCGCTGCTCGACCCACCGTACTTCCTACTCGGCCTCCATGGATGACCTCAACAACGGATGGCCCGTATATAAATGATACCGATCGCATCCCAACGCGTCGGCCATCCGCTGGACCAATGCGGCCCGGACCTTGGGCATTCTTGCGTTGCTACGGCGCTCGGCCATCAGGCAGCTTGCTCGATCTTCTCGTAGCGGATCGTTCTCGACCAGCCGGAACAGGCCCATGGCCGGGTTGACGTTCAGATAGGCCCCAAAATACGTCACCCCGCCGCGCACGGCCACGCCAATGCCGGCCAACTGCCCGGTACGCCCCCAAACGCCGAATTTCCCCGGCGGGGTCCGACCGCGGATGCTCAGATCGTCCAGCGCCTCGATGATGCCGGCCTGGAGCCGCTCGATATACTCGCCCACCGAAAACCCGTGCCACCGCAGGGGGACGATCGGGTAAATGGCCAGTTGGCCGGGGCAATGGACCATACACGGACCGCCCCGGTTGACCCAATGGACCTCGATCTGTCGGTTTCGCACCATGCGGCTCTCGGAGGCCACGTCGGCGGGCGAACCGGCCCGACCGACCGTAATCACCGGCGGATGCTCGCACAGCAGCAGGGCGATTTGCCCGTCGTCCCGGTCGCCAATCTGACGGACCAACTGCTGCTGCAACTGCAGACACCGCCGCAACTCGATCTGGCCGAGCAGGTAGGTCTCGACCGCCGGGCAGTGCGATTCGGCTTCCAGGGGGGGATTTGGCATAGTACAACTTGAGCCGGGCGACCATTGCGGGTAAAAAGGGGATTATCGCGTTAATTCGCCGGGAACGAAAGGGGAGTTGCTACGGTCAGGAAACAGAAGAAAAAGAAGGGGGCCGCCAAGGTCGACCCCAACGAAAAGCCCATTGCCCAGAACCGCAAGGCCCGGCACGACTTCACCGTGCTCGATACGCTCGAATGCGGCATCGTCCTGGTCGGCAGCGAGGTAAAGAGCCTGCGCGAGGGCAACGTCTCGCTGGCCGAGGCCTACGGTCGGGTCCGCGAGGACGAAGTCTGGCTGATCGGCTGCGACATTGCCGAATACAAGGAGGCCAACCAGTTCAATCACGACCCCCGCCGCCCCCGCAAGCTGCTGCTGCACCGCCGCGAAATCAAGCGGTTCGCCGCCCGAGCCTTCGAGCAGGGCCTGACGCTGGTCCCCCTGAAGATGTATTTCAAGCGAGGAAACGCCAAAGTGCTAATGGGCATCTGCCGAGGCCGCCAACACCACGACAAACGCGAGGCAATGAAAAAAGCCGAAGCCAAAAGAGAAATGCAACGCCAGATTTATCGGTAGGAGACAGGAAGGGAAGGAAAAAGGGGAAAGTGGGAAAAGGGGAAAAAACAAGAAGAGAAGGTTTTGGAAGAAGAAACAAGTATGATTGACACTCGTTCCCACGCGGAGCGTAGGAACGAGTTTGTCAAATCTTCTCTTTTTCTTCTTCTTTTTTCCCCTTTTCCCACTTTCCCCTTTTTCCTCCCCCTCTTGACGAACCAATCCCCGAAAACGAACCTAACTCTCGACACAAACGTATGATAGAATTGAGGAGACCCTCGATCGAATCCCCCCTATTGGCCACCTTTTGTCGCTAACATGTTGCAGCTTCGCGAAGTTCAAAAATCATTCTTCCAGCCGGACGGCGCCGAGTTGCCGATCCTGGATATTCCCGAATTCGATGTGGCCACCGGCGAGCAGATGGTGCTGGTCGGACGCAGCGGGTGCGGCAAGACGACCCTGTTGCACATCATCGCGGGCATCAGCCGGCCGGATGCGGGCAAGGTCCGGGTCGACGACTGGGAGATTACCCTGTTCTCCGAGGCCGAGGGCGACCGGTTCCGCGCCCAGCGGATCGGCTACGTCTTTCAAACATTCAACCTGTTGCCTGGCTTCTCGGCCCTGGAAAACGTGCTCTTGGCCATGCGGTTCAACAAGCGGAGGCCGGATAAGGCCCGGGCGCGACAACTGCTCGACCGGGTCGGCCTGGGACATCGCACCACACACAAACCGCCCATGCTCTCGGTCGGCGAGCAGCAGCGGGTAGCGGTCGCCCGGGCGTTGGCCAATCAGCCGAAACTCCTGTTGGCCGACGAGCCGACCGCCAACGTCGATTCGGGCCATCAACAGCAGGTCCTCGACCTGATCCGCCAGACATGCCGCGAGGAGAATGTGGCCCTGGTCCTGGTCACCCACACGCCGGAAGTGGCCGCCCAGTTCGAGCGAGTCGATCATCTAGAAAAAATCAATCAAGTAGCGACAGCCTCATGAGTCTTTGGAAAATAGCCTGGCGAAGTATTCAACAGCGGTCGTTGGCCTCGTTGCTGACGGCCGCGTCGATGGGCCTAAGCGTGGCCCTGGTCGTAACCATCTTGATCTTCTTCGCCGTTGTCGAACAATCCTTCCGCCGCGGCGGCGAGGGCTACGATCTGCTGGTCGGCGCCAAGGGCGATCGGCTCCAGTTGGTGTTGAATTCCGTCTACTTCCTCAGCGAACCGTTGGGGAATATCCCGGAAAGCTACTACGAAGAGTTCGTCGATGGCCAGTTCGCGCCCGAAATCGAAGCGGTGATCCCCATCTGCATGGGACATAGCTACGGCAGCTTTCGGGTCATCGGCACCGTGCCCGAGATGTTTACCGAACTCGTCTACTACGTCGGCGATGATGAGAAACAGTACGAGTTCGTCCAGGGCGAGTACTTCAAGACCGAGAACCCATTCGATGCGGTGATTGGCGCCACCGTGGCGAAAGAGACGGGCATGAAGGTGGGTGAGAAGTTCCGCGCCAAGCATGGCGTGGGCGAAGGGGCCAAGGATCACGATCTGCAGTTCAATATCGTCGGTGTCCTGGCCCACACCGGAACGCCCAATGATCGCGGGCTGTTCGTCAACCGGGAGGGTTTCTATACGATCCATGACGACGAGAAAGCGGCCAAAGAGGATCACGGGCACGACCATGCCCATGAAGACGAACACGGACATAAACACGAAGCGGGCGAGCGGGCAGTGACCGCGCTGTTGGTATGTATCGATGAGTATAAGCCCGCCATGTTCCAGGTCGTGCAGCGGAAGATCAACGAGGGCTCGGTGGCTCAGGCCGTGGCCCCGGCCGCTGAAATCGACAAACTTTTCAAAGGCATTGTGGGCGACGTTCAGGCGGTCCTGCTGATTATGGCCGTGCTGGTCGTGGTCGTGGCCGGCATGGGGATTATGGTCAGCATCTACAGCTCGATGAACGATCGGCGACATGAAATCGCCGTCATGCGGGCATTGGGGGCCGGACGCCGGACCGTGATGGTCGTGATTCTGCTGGAATCCGTCTTGCTCTCGCTCGGCGGGGGAGTGTTGGGACTGCTCTTGGGCCACGGAC
>CAYYOX010000767.1:0-2416 GCA_964473065.1 uncultured Planctomycetaceae bacterium
CGGTCGACGCCTATCGCCAGAAATTTCATGCTGGGGAATGACGAAGCACGAATGATGAAAGGGGAGAATACATTTTGGTCATTCGGATTTCGTCATTTGGGATCATTCGCGTGGGTCTTCGTTCCTCGACCCACCCTACGGTTGTAGGTTATCAGCGTCGTACTATCCACTAACCACTGCCCACTAACCACTACTCCCCCAATGACCCGAGAAGACATTTTCCGTCTGACAGCCCTCTCCGCGTGTGCCGGCTGAGCGTCGAAGCTGGGCCCCGAGGCCCTGGCGCAGGTCCTGCGTCCGCTACAGGAGATATTCGATCCGGCCGAACATCCCGACCTGTTGGTTGGGTTGGACGTGCCTGACGATGCGGCCGTATATCGGCTCGACGACGAGACTGCGCTGATTGCGACGACCGATTTCTTCACGCCGATCGTCGACGACCCTTACGCGTACGGCGCGATCGCGGCGGCCAATGCGCTGAGCGACGTCTACGCGATCGGCGGTCGGCCTTTGATGGCATTGAACATTGCCGCCGTGCCGCAAGACCTGCCGGAAGGCGTGCTCGAACAGATCCTCCGCGGCATGGGCGAGAAGGTTCGCGAGTCGGGGGCTGTGATCGCCGGCGGACACAGCGTGCAAGACAAGGAGCCGAAGGTCGGTTTGGCGGTGGTTGGTCTGGCCCATCCCGACAAGTTGCTGACCAAGGGCGGAGCGCGGGCCGGCGATGTGCTGGTGTTGACCAAGCCGCTGGGTACCGGCTGCATCACCACGGCTGCCAAACGCGACAAGGCCCAAGCCCAGCATGTCCAAGAGGCCATCGCCTGGATGAGTCGGCTCAACCGCGTGGCTTCCGAAGCCGCGCTGGAGGTCGGTGCCAAGGCGGCCACGGATGTGACCGGTTTTGGCTTGTTGGGCCATGCCACAGAGATGGCCCAGGCAAGCAACGTCACGATGCATTTTCATTATGAGAAAGTGCCCTTGCTCGCCGGCGCTGCCGAGTATGGCGCGGCAGGCATCTTTCCGGGCGGATCGGCGCGGAATCGAAAGGCCTACCAAGACGGCGTCCGCTTTGCCGGCGACCTGTCGGAAACGGAGCAGATGTTTCTATTCGACGCCCAAACCAGCGGCGGACTGCTGATCGCCTTGCCGGCCGATCAACTCGACAAATTCTCCGCCGCCATGGCCCGCCACGAGGAACCTTTCTGGCAGATCGGCGAGGTCGTTCCGCCCGATGAGCAGAGCATCATCGTCACCCGCTAAGCATAAAGCCGCGACCTATAAAGCCGCGACCGGTGGTCGCGCCAGGATGACTGTTTAACCCGGATTTCCCTCGCCGCTGTGCGCGACCAACGGTCGCGGCTTTATAGGGGGCGCGACCAACGGTCGCGGCTTTATAGGGGAAGTGCTTAACAGCAAACATGTTACGCCCTCTCAGACGGCATGGCACGAAGCGAAAACCGGCCTGAACTCCACGACAATTGCTCACAATCGGCACGGTCGATACAGGCGGTAAGCCGCGAAGAATCGTGCGCCGGGTGCCTTTCGCGGGGGGGCTCATTCGACAGACATCGTTCAAGCCGAATCCGAGATTCAACCGTCGCAACTCTCACAGATAGTCCCGGAAACACCACGCCTCTCTCCCGGCATGGCGCGGCCGATACCAGTAGTGAAATCGCTTTTACCGTCCGAGGAAGGAATCAAGGGTAGCCTTGGACTGCTTGTGTCCCACTGCTCCACGGAAAGGGGTAGACCATGAATCGATCCGTTAGTTTGCGTGCAGTTCTCTCTACGCTGGTCATCCTGCTGTTATCGGCCAGCCTGGCAAACGCCACGTTCTTCCGTCGATACCCGGGTATCGACGGTGAACAAGAACCGGCCCCACAAGCCCAGCCCCGCGCGACGCAGGACGACGGGGGTGAATACGACTACGAAGGCGGATACGCCGAGCCTGAGGAAGACCCGGGCCTGCTGGGATCGCTCTTCCATGGTGGCCCCTGCATAACCTTCGAATACATTTACACGGGTGAAGTCTTCAACAACGCGCGGGGTGGCATCAACACCAAAGACGCTACCGAATATCGCGGCAACTTCGATCTGGTCATGACGGCCGACCTGGACGAGATGGGATTCGCGCCCGGGGGGCTGATCTTCCTTTACGGGCAGAACGGGCATGGACGAGGAATCACCGAGGACCATGTCGGCGACGCCCAAGGGGTCAGCAACATCGACGCACACAACTTCATGCAGATGAGCGAGTATTGGTGGCAACGTTCCGTCTTCGACGACCTGATCACGTTCCGGATCGGCAAGCAGGACGCCAACGCCGAGTTTGCGGTGGTGGATCTTGGCGGTGACTTTATCGGCAGTTCATTCGGCGTGACCCCGACGATCCCGTTGCCCACGTTCCCCGACCCGG
>CAYYOX010000767.1:2426-3509 GCA_964473065.1 uncultured Planctomycetaceae bacterium
GTCACGTTCTTCAAACTGACCGATTGGCTCGACTTCAAGGTGGGCGTTTGGGACGGGGCTGCCACCGGCGGAAGCTGGGGATTCTCCGGCACGGGCACTTCCTTCTCGATGTATGAGTTCAAAACGCAATACGCGCTGGCTTGCGGAGAATTGCCGGGTGACTTCCACGTCGGCATGTGGTATCACAACGATACGTTCGCCGATCTCGGCGGCGCACCCGACCACAGCGGAAATCATGGCGTCTACTTGGGTGCCGATCAGTTGATCTATAAGGAATATGCCGACGAGGACGATGCCCAAGGGTTGGGTGTCTTCTTCCAGTTCAGTTGGGCTCCGGAAGAGCTCAACGAGATCCAGAAGCACTTCGGCACGGGCCTGGTTTACAAAGGCTTGGTTTGTTGCCGCGACGACGACATCACGGGAATCGGCGTAACCCACGTGATCTTCAGCGACCTGATGGCCGAAACGGATGAAACGACGCTCGAGATGTTCTACAAGGCCCCGCTATCGCCCTGGACCACGATTCAGCCCGACCTGCAATACATCTCCAATCCGGGCGGCGCCGGTGCTCGCGACGCCCTGGCGATCGGTTTGCGATTCGAGATCGTGCTATAAGCTCTGCACTGAGTACATGAAGAGTCTGGCTACACGCCGAGTCTGCCAAGAGCCCGCGTGTGGAAACTACCCTCCTGAAGTTGGGGTGGCACGGGTGGATCATCCGCCCGTGCCACCACTTGTTTTGGGGAGGCACAAAATGAAGAACCGAAGCGTGCCGTTCCGATAGCAGTAGTATGAACCTGCCGGAACTTGGGTTAACCGGTAAACTTCTTCAACACCAGCGAAATGTTCTGACCGCCGAAGCCGAAGCTGTTGGTCAGCGTGGTGTTGCATTCGGTCTCTCGAGCCTGATTGGGGACGTAGTCCAGATCGCAATCGGGATCGACGTTGTCGTAGTTGGTCGTCGGCGGTACGGCATTGTCGCGCATGGCCAGCAAGCAGACGATCACTTCGGTGGCCCCGGCCGCGGCAATCAGATGGCCCATCATGCTCTTGGTACTGCTGACCGGAAGCTGCTTGGCTCGT
>CAYYOX010000768.1:0-3498 GCA_964473065.1 uncultured Planctomycetaceae bacterium
GGCTTGGTCTCTGCCGAGGAGAAGGCCCAGTTGATCGACCGAGTTTTCAAAGCAAAGCTCTCGACGACCATGGTCCACTTCTTGAAGGTCGCGGCCAGTCGAGGTCGATTGGACTGCCTTCGGGCCATTCAACGGCAGACCCAAGAACAATATGACCGGCAAAGGGGTCGAGTCCGCGTGGACCTGACCACGGCCGCCCCGGTCGACTCCGCCGTAACGCGGCGTCTGGCCGACAGCCTACAACCCTTGGTCGGTGGCGAGCCGATCGTCACCCACCGCGTCGATCCCAAGTTGATCGGCGGCATGGTGGTCCGCGTCGGCGACACCGTCTACGACGGGTCGGTTGCCAACCAACTGAAAAACATTCGCCAGCAAATGATAGACAGGAGCGTCCATGAAATTCAAAGCCGACGAGATCGCTTCCGTGATCCAACAGGAGATTGAGCAGTTCGAGTCCCGCATCGATGTCCGCGAAGTTGGTCGCGTCATCGAAGTGGGCGACGGGATTGCGCGCGTCTACGGACTCTCCGGCGTGATGGCGGGAGAAATGGTCGAGTTCCCCGACGGGGTCAACGGCTTGGCCTTCAATCTCGAAGAGAACTCCGTGGGGATCATCATCCTCGGCAACTTTCTCGGGATCAACGAGGGCGACGAGGTCCGAAGCACGGGCCAACTCCTCAGCGTGCCGGTCGGCGAGGCCGTGCTGGGACGCGTGATCGACCCCTTGGGTAATCCGCTCGACGGGAAAGGCCCCATCGTCACCACCGAAAGCCGGCTGGTCGAGGTGATCGCCTCGGGCGTGGCCGATCGGCAGCCGGTCAAGCAACCCCTGCAAACCGGCATCAAGGCCATCGACTCGATGACGCCCATCGGCCGCGGCCAACGCGAGCTGATCATCGGCGACCGCAAGACGGGCAAGACGGCCATCTGCATCGACACGATCATCAACCAGAAGGGCAACGACGTAAAGTGCTTCTATGTGGCCATCGGGCAAAAGGAATCGACCGTAGCCGGGCTGATCGAAGTGCTCCGCCAGAAAGGGGCCATGGAATATACCACGGTCATCGTGGCCGGGGCCAGCGATCCGGCCCCCTTGCAATACATTGCCCCCTATGCCGGCTGTGCCATGGCCGAGTATTTCATGTTCAAGGGCGGACACGCCCTGGCCGTCTACGACGACCTCTCGCGTCAGGCCCAGGCCTATCGCGAATTGTCGCTGCTGATGCGCCGCCCGCCGGGTCGAGAGGCCTATCCGGGCGACGTCTTCTACTGCCACAGCCGGCTGCTGGAACGGGCGGCCAAGCTCAGCGACAAGCTGGGCGGCGGGTCGTTGACCGCACTGCCGATCGTCGAAACCCTCGAAGGCGAAGTCTCGGCCTATATCCCGACCAACGTGATCTCGATTACCGACGGACAAATCTACTTGCAGCCCGATCTGTTCTTTGCCGGCCAGCGACCGGCGATGAACGTGGGTATCTCCGTCTCGCGAGTCGGCGGGGCGGCCCAAGTGCCGGCCATGAAGAAGGTGACCGGCGGGTTGCGATTGGATCTGGCCGCCTTCCGAGAGCTGGAAGCCTTCGCCCAACTCGGCACCGACCTGGACGCCGCCACCCAAGCCCGATTGGACCGCGGCTATTGCATGACCGAACTCTTGAAACAGGGCCTCTACAACCCCATGCACGTGACCGATCAGGTGTTGAGTCTCTACGCCGGCACCCGAGGCCATCTCGACAAGGTCCCCTTGAAAGAGATCCCCGCCTGGGAAAAGGCCTTTCTGACATTCATGCGTGACCAAAAGAGCGAGATCTGGCAAAAGATCACCGACACGGGCGAACTAGACGACGAAACGATCGCCGAACTAGAATCCGCCCTAACCGAATTCAAAGAAACCCAAGCCAAACCAGAAACCGTCACCGTCTAAACACTATCCACTATCCACTATCCACTGACCACTAGCGTCATGGCCAAAGCTCGAGCCCTAGACAAACGCCGCAAATCCGTCCGCAACATTCGCAAGATCACGCGGACGATGGAACTGATCGCCACTGCGCGATTCAAGCGCGCCATGGATCGGGCGATCGCGGCCCGCGCCTATACCGAACGCATCACCCGGCTCGTGGGCAATCTGGCCAAAAGCGGCCTGGAAATCAGCCATCCGCTGCTTCAGCCGCGTGAGCAGACCGACCGGGCGGCCCTGCTGGTGCTCACAGCCAATCGGGGCCTCTGTGCCGGATACAACGGCGGCGTGATGCGGTTGGCTTTCCCTCGACTCAAGGAACTTCGCCGCGACGTGGCCGAGGTCGAACTGAACGTCTCCGGCAAACGCGGCATCTCGGCCTTCCGATTCCGCAAGATCGAGATCGACGAGAAGTTCACCCACTTCGAGGACCGACCCAGCTTCGACGAGGTCGATGTCCTGGCCCAGCGATACTTGGAAGAGTACCAGGCCGGCCGGCTCGATCGGCTCGACGTGGTCTACACGAAGTTCGAGAGGCTCGGCCGGCAGGAAGCCGTGGTCGAGACCCTCTTGCCGCTCGGCGGGCTCGGCGGGCTGGATGAAGAAGACGAAGGGCCCAAGACCGAGTCGCAATACGACTTCATGCCCTCGGCCGAGAGTATCGTCGCCGAGCTCGTGCCGACCAGCTTCAAAGTGAAACTGTTCAAGTGCTTCCTCGACGCGGCCGTCAGCGAGCAGATCGCGCGGATGATGGCCATGAAAGCGGCCACCGAGAACGCCGATTCCATGATCGGCCACCTCTCGATGGTCTACAACCGTGCCCGACAAGGCCAGATCACCGCCGAACTGCTCGAAGTGATCAGCGGCGCCGAGGCCGTCAACGCATAACCACTCCCCTCAACCGGATTGTTGAAACGATGTCGACTACCAAAACACCTACTACCAAAACACCGTCTACCAAACAGAACACCGGCCAAGTGACCCAGATCATCGGCTCGACGTTCGATGTCCAGTTTCTCGAAAATCAACTGCCGGGCATCTACAACGCCGTGAAGATCGCCTCACAGCACAAGGGCCTGACGGTGAATCTCACCGGCGAAGTCCAACAGCACCTCGGCGGCGGACGCGTCCGTTGCGTGGCCCTGGGGAGCACCGACGGCATGGTCCGCGGCATGGATTGCGTCGATACGGGCGATCCTGTCATGGTGCCCGTCGGCGAAGTGACGCTCGGACGCGTGTTCAACCTCATCGGCGAGCCGGTCGACGGACGCGGACCGGTCGATGCCGACGAATACTGGCCCATCCACCGCGACTCACCCGAGGTGACCGATCTCTCGACCAAGACCGAAATCTTCGAGACGGGCATCAAGGTGATCGACCTGCTCACCCCGTTCGTTCGCGGCGGTAAGGCGGGACTCTTCGGCGGGGCCGGATTGGGAAAAACGGTCATCCTCACCGAGTTGATCGCCCGCATCGCGTCGTCGCACGGCGGGTACTCCGTCTTTGCTGGCGTCGGCGAGCGGACCCGCGAGGGCAACGAC
>CAYYOX010000769.1:0-3485 GCA_964473065.1 uncultured Planctomycetaceae bacterium
GGTGCAGGCCGATCGGCAGGTTGGTGCTGCTGAGGCCGCAGGGGATCGAGATGCCGGCGATGCCCGCTAGGTTCGTGCTGGCCGTGTAGAGGTCGAACAGGTACATGGCCAAGGGGTCGTCGATCTTCTCGCCGATCAGAAAGGCCGGCGTCGGCGAGACGGGGCCCGCGATCAGGTCGACCTGCTGGAACGCCCGATCGTAGTCCTCGCGGATCAACCGGCGAACCTTTAGGGCCTTCAGGTAATAGGCATCGTAGTAGCCGGAACTCAGGGCATAAGTGCCCAACATGATGCGGCGTTTGACTTCGTCGCCAAACCCTTCGGCCCGTGTGCGGCGGTACATGCGGATCAGTGCGTTGTCCAGCCGGTTCAAGCCAGCCTCGTCGCCCGCGTCTTGCAACTGCTTGCGTTGGGCCTGTAGCTCAGCCGCCATAGTCTTCTCGTCGGTCCGATGGCCGAAGTGCACGCCGTCGTAACGGGCCAGATTGCTCGACGCTTCGCACGGAGCGATGATGTAGTAGGTGGCCACGGCATACTTGCCGTGCGGCAGCGAGATCTCCTTGACCGTGGCGCCCAACGATTCGTAAACTTTGACCGCCTCGCGAACAGCCGCCTCGACCTCTCCGTCGAGCCCTTCGGCAAAATGCTCGACCGGCAAGCCGATCCGCAAGCCTTCAAGCGGCTGGCCGACCGACTCGGTATAAGCCGGCACCGGGCAATCGACCGACGTGGAATCGCGCTCATCGTGACCGGCGATCACCTCGAGCAACAGGGCCGCGTCCTCGACCGTTTGGGCCAAGGGGCCAACCTGATCCAGGCTGCTGGCGAAGGCGACCAACCCATATCGGCTGACCCGGCCGTAGGTCGGTTTCATTCCCGTGATGCCGCACAAGCTGGCCGGTTGGCGAATCGATCCGCCCGTATCGCTGCCGATCGACAAGGGCGTCATTCGCGCGGCCACGGCGGCGGCCGCTCCGCCGCTGGAACCGCCCGGGATGCGCGAGAGGTCCCACGGATTGTGTACGGGTCCGAAGGCCGAGTTCTCGTTCGATCCCCCCATGGCGAACTCGTCCATGTTGGTCTTGCCGATCAAGACGGCGTCGGCCCGTTTCAATCGAGCGATGACGGTCGCGTCGTAAGGCGGGCGGAAGTTCTCCAGGATCCGCGATCCACAAGTGGTCGGCTCGCCCTCGGTGCAGAGCACGTCCTTCACGGCCACGGGCAATCCGGCCAGCCGGCCGAGCGATTCTCCCTTGTTGCGTCGTGCATCGATCTGTTCGGCCCGAGCCAAGGCCCCGTCGGCATCGACTCGCACAAACGCATTGACGGCCCCGTCGCAATGTTCGATCCGGTCGAGAAACGCCCGAGTCAGTTCGACGGAGGTCGTCTCGTTGGCGTTGAGTAGGCTAAGCAGTTGCGTGGCGGTCTGATCGATCGGGGACATGGCGAATCGCTGGCGGGTTTGGTTTGTCAATGGTTTTGGACAGGATTGACAGGATGATCAGGATAAAGGGAAAGAAAAGTCTGGGTTTTGCTTTTCCAGTCTCCTCTTGCCACGCCACAACTACATTTGACTCAAATGCAGAGAAAAATCAAGAACCCCGCCGGATCAAGTGCCAAGCAAACGGGTTTCGCCGGTCCACCATCCTGTTATCCCGTCAAAAAACTCGCGTCGATCCTCCGTGAGACGACGCCGCGGAAAATTTGGGCTCTGCCTTGCCGAGAGAACCTACAGATCGCCCAGCACGGCGGGGACCAGATAACACTCCTCATCACGGTTCGGGGCATTGGACAAGGCCCGATCGCGCGGCAAGCTGGGGCGGACCTCATCGCTGCGAAACACGTCGGAGCCATCCAACGCATGGGCCATCGGCTCGACCTGCTCGGTATCGAGCTGCGAGAGCAGATCCATGTAGCCGAGAATCTGCCCCATCTGGTCGGTCATCTTGTCGAGCTCCTCGTCCGATAGGAGGAGCCGTCCCAGGAGCGACACTTTTTCGACTTCTTGGCGGGAAAGGGCCATGGCGTTGCGGACTTTGACCTTAGGTCACGGCATCAAAAGGACGCTCGGCAACTTGCTACTTTTCGGATTCGGCCGACGTGGGGAGCTTGAACGGGCTGGCGTGGACTCGCTTGGTAACCGCACCGCTACGAATGCACTGTGTGCAAACCCGCAAGGTCTTGTGTGTCCCGTTGGGCGTCGTGACGTGGACCTTCTGCAGGTTGGGCTTGAACTGCCGCCGCGAGATACCGGTAATCTTCGTGCCTACACCGCCGAGGTATTTGGCTTTACCCCGATGAGCGACCGTATTGCCCATGCTGGGCTTCTTTCCACAAACTTGACATTCACGAGCCATCCGACCAATTCCCTTACCAGACTGTTACGCGGAAGTAGAGAAACCACCACTATACCCGTTCTTCGGCGCAACACAAGGGGAGACGCGATTTCTGATTGCAAGATTTTCGGTATCCCCCCTAATGATACCGTTGGCAATCGAAAAACACCCGGCGAAACGACGAAAACGGCCATCACCGCCGTATCGCCCGAACGCCAAATTGGTAAAATGAAATCGTTCACGGTATGATGGAAGTTGCCGTGGAACGCTTGTGACCGAGGGCCGGAACCTCTCGGACGCGGGCCGTTTTTTTGGAACAGAGAGAGTCCGGGACAGAAGAAGAGTAGGCTCAGGATGTGGCAGAGGTGTGATTTGGGGCGGTCGGGGTATGCCCGGACGCCGGGCGGAGACTCTAGGCATTTGCGCTCCCTTGGGGCGATTCTCGTGCTGTGGCTGGCTTGGCAAGTCGGCTCGGCTGAGGCTGCGGACGATTTGGGGGAGACTCCGCGCGTGTCAACGGTCGCTCTGGCCGACGGAACGCGGACCCTGGTTGTCGACTATCCCTGGCATGCCCATCGTCGCGCGTCGATCGAGTTGCGGCTGGTTACCGATTCGGACGCGAGTTCTCCCCGCACGATTCCGCTGATGTTCGCCAAGGAATGTTTTCAGGGCATGTTGAAGGTGAATGTATTCCACTTCCGTGACCATGCCCACGACATGCTCAAGAGCAGAACGTTCACGAAGTACAACAAGGAATTCACGATTCTCGGTCAGAAGAATTCGCTGGGACGCCGCGCAGTGTGTGTGGGATGGCAGATTCCGCGCGACGACTCGACACCTGACGTGGCGGCCGCCTATTGCCTGTTGCCGGAATGGTCGCTGAACAAGCACCGCCTGCATCTGGACCTGAGCCCCGAGCTTTTCACTCCCTCAGGAACGCTTTACGTTTGGTTCCTACGCGAAGATCGCGTTCTTTGGCAAGGGAAACTTGTCTGGCCCGGCTATCTTCCCGGAGAACCGCTCGGCAGCGACGAGAGTCGCCTGGCCGGCCAAGGTACTTCTTCACCCAGCGTCGCCTCGCAGTAAACAGCCTTGCATGATCTTGGGAAGATGTAGGGTGGGTCGAGGAACGAAGAGCCAAGCGGCCAG
>CAYYOX010000770.1:0-3480 GCA_964473065.1 uncultured Planctomycetaceae bacterium
GTGGATCTTGATCAGACCGTTCTCGATGCTGTAGATATCGACGAACCGCCACGGTTGGCTCATGATCTGGGCCGTTGCCGAGGCTTTCACCCGACCGTTGCCCAAGGGCTCGATCTGTTGGATCTTCACATGATGCGGCTCGTGATACCAGCCGTAGCTCCACCCGGTGTAGATCGACCAGGCCCGGCCGTCGGGAAACGAGGCGACCTGCTGCCAGCGGCCGTCGACTTCTCGCTGAAAGACGCTCCGGTAGCCCGTCTGTTGGTCGCCAAGGAACTGAATCCGCAGGCCGTCCTGTTCGAGGCAGTTGTCGGCAGCCCCCGCTTCTCGGGTCGAGGCTTCTCGGGTCGGGGCGATTCCCGCCAAGGCCAGGGCGATTATGCAGAGGGTCGTTTTCCAAGTTCGTTTCATCGTCAAAGATCCTCGGGGTGTCTTACTCAAATCCGCTTTCTCCGGCGTGTCGATCTGGAGCCGCGCATTGACAAGGAGAGATTTTGGTGTTGTGTTGTACGGCGCACGAAGCTTGAAGTCGACACGCCAGTCCCTAGTGTCGGGCCGGTAACAGCCGGGGTTCCTCGCGCGGCGGTCTGCATCAACTTCTTTTGTCGGTCCCAGACACCTTCTGCTTCTCTTGCAGAAGCTCCTTCACTCCCGGTTCATCCCTATGCTCAACACGCTTCAGTGCAGAGAGTATTTTGTGATAATCCGGATCATCGGTGCTATTGAAGACAGGCTTATCGTCTGCATCTTTACATAGCCCCCATCCACCCGCGCTCTTTGCCAGAGGCGCTTGGAGTGCGCCGCTGTGCTGCGGATTCGAGAGGTTCAAGTGCCGCACTCGCATGCCGCTGCGGGCGACCCCCCACTGACCGGGACGGAAAGCGCCGACATGGACCGTGGTGTGATGCACGTTCAGGCCCGACTTGGTATCCGGATTGTCGTTTCCATGGCAACGGGCACACCGCTGTTGGTGAACGGCGCTTAGGTCTTGTCGTGCCGCCTCGGCAAGCAGTGTGGGCGATCTCTGGCGGCAATGGCCGTAGAAAGGCACGTTGGAATCGATCCACAGGAACACGGCCAACTGCTGCTGGAAAGGTATGGTTTTGTTGCTGCAGAGCTTGGGATCCTGAATATGCTTCGTCAACTTGCTCAGCAGACTTCCCCGGCTTAGCGGCGCCTGCTCATCGCAGTCGTTGGTGGGCTGGGCATGGGTGCTGCCGGTACCCGGCGTGAAGTGGACCAGCATCCGGTCGACCAATTCCATGTAGGACAAGTTGTAAACGGTGGTCCTGTCGCCGGTCAGATTGAGATTGGCCGCGGGGTTGGGGCCGCTGTGACATTCAATACAGTACTTATCCAGGACCGGTTGAACGGTTACCTCGTACTCGATAATTCCGTTGGTACCCCACTGCGGCATCTGCGGGCGGACGGCCCGTTTGTGCCCGGCCATCGGCGAGCGATCGGCGTCCGGGGGCACGTCGATGCCTTTGCGTTGTTCGTGGCAACCGATGCAACTGCGGAATTCTCCGGGCATGACATGAAAATCAGACCCCTGGGTCATCAGCATCCGGCCGTCTTTGTCGAGCACGTGGAAATAGAGACTGCGCAAGGCGGGTACTTCGAAATGCGCGGAGCCGTCTTCCTCGATGGGGACCAGCCCAATCACTCGGTTGGCATACCAGATCGTACCCACGCCCATCGAACCGCCGCGGCCGCCGGACTGGATCACCTGTTCCATGACGGCCAGATACCGGGCGCGGCCGCGCTCGATTTCCGGTTCGATGCCCTGGTAAACGTCGTGCATCAGGATCGTTGCTTTTTGGTTCCAGTCCGGGTCGGTTAGCATCTGCTCGAACAGGTCGACATTGGCGTCCCAGTTGGCCAGCCGGCTGCGGTCCGGAATGACCGGCGGTCGGGGCCGGGCAGCGAACACTTGGGCCGAATGCACGCCTTTATTGCTGGCTGTCTCTAGGATGCACTTTTTGTTGCCCGATCGGTCCAACAGATAGAGACCAACCTTGCGGTCGGGCCGTCCGCCGTAAGAGACGAGAAAGAGTTGTTCGTTCAGCGGCTGTGGGTCCTGGTAGGCGTAGACGGGCGGCATGTCGCCTACCGACGCCGTATCGCGCGTCACCCGGCGAAATCCGAGCCCGTCGGCCGCCTCCTTGCCGTTGCCGTTGAAGACAAGCCCGATCAGCCCGGTAAGGTGAGCGTGGTGAGGGCCAAAAACAGTGATCGCTTCCGGCCGACCGGGGATCTGCCGGGGTCGGCCCATGGAACGAGGATCGATGACCGTATTGCCGAAGAAGAGGTCCAGCGCCGTGCCGTCCGGGTTCTGCATCCAGAGTGCGTGCCGGTTGAAGACGTTTTTGTTCACGCCGTAGTCCCAACGCGTAAAGATGATCTTCCCGCAACTCATCACACTCGGCGAAGTGTCGATTGTCAGGTTGGCCGAGACGACTTTCCTGTTCTTGCCGTCCGGATCGCAGATGAACAGCAGTTGCCGCGGCCCATCCGCCTTGCAAGGTGACTTGCCGGCCTCATTGTCGAAGAAGACCAACCGGCCGTCGGGCATCTCGCACGGTGATTGCCCCCGTTGCAGGGTCCGCAGGTTGCTGCCGTCGGCGTCCACGGCGCTGATCTGGCCGCCGCCGCCGAAATAGATCGTTTTTCCGTCCCAGGATAAGTTGATTTCGTGGACCAGCCCGGGCTTCTCGAGAATGGTGCGGACTTGCTTTGTCTTGGGATCAAACACCCGCATCGACGCTTGGTCCGTTCCGGCGTGGACGAACATCATCGAGTCATAACCATAGGTCGGCCTTTCGAGAAACAGCAGTTCGGGCAGTTCGCCGATGGTTTCATTCCACATTGCATCCAATGCACCGGCGGCAGCGACCACTTCCTCGACCATGGGCTCGCCGGTGACGAGCATTTTCTCGATCAGCGGTGTGATCCGTGCTTCCAGCCCGGCAAGGCGTGCCGTGTGCCGGTCGCCGGCCGCGGAGGTCGGGTATTTCTCTAATGCCTTTTCGATGGCCGGGACGATCCGGCCCTGGGAATCCCTGGCCGCGTGTTCTACGCCTGCCATGGGCTCGGGATGGAATCGCAAGGCCAGCAGACGTTGAAGCGAATCCTGGTAGTAAATGAGGTCCGTACACGCTGCGATGACCTCCGCTGCCGGCACGTTCTCCTTCAGTGAATTCGGCACGGGGACGATCCCGCCGGCGCCGGCAAGGAACTGTGCCCTGATCCACTCGTTCAGCAAATTGCCCTTGAAGTTGAACACCTCCGCGGTGTGCTTGCCGCAGAATATCTCCGCCAGGGCGATTTCGCGACGCTCCCTTGGTGCGTCAAAAGCCGCATGAAGGGCGGGCCATACGGACAGAAACTTACTGGCGCCCTCGGGCTCGTCCAGCAGGCTGTCTCTGGTTGCCACGAGCGACTCCAACCAGCCGTTCTTCCTGACGAACCATCTCGGCC
>CAYYOX010000771.1:0-554 GCA_964473065.1 uncultured Planctomycetaceae bacterium
TTCCTCGAGCTTCACGAACGCACCGTAGCTCATCACATTGACGACGCTGCCGGTAATCCGCGATCCGACGGGATACTTCTCCTCGACCTGCTCCCACGGGCTGGGCGTCTTCTGCTTCAATCCCAGGGCGATCTTTTCCTTCTCGTGATCGATATGCAGGATCTGGACTTCGATCTCTTGATCGATCGAGACCATCTCCGAAGGATGCGAGATCCGTCCCCAACTCATGTCCGTGATATGCAGCAGACCGTCGATCCCGCCTAAGTCCACAAAGGCGCCAAACTCGGCGATGTTTTTCACAACACCCTTGCGGAGTTGGCCAATCTCCAGATCGGAGAGCAACTGGGCCTTCTTCTCGGCCCGTTCGGCCTCGATCAACGAGCGACGGCTGACGACGATGTTCCGTCGGGATTCGTCGATCTTCAGTACGATACACTGGATGGTTCGGCCAATAAAATCGCCAATATCGGCGGGACGGCGGATGTCTACCTGGCTAGCCGGCAAGAACACGTTCACGCCGATGTCGACCAGCAATCCGCCCTTGATCTTTCGCG
>CAYYOX010000771.1:564-3476 GCA_964473065.1 uncultured Planctomycetaceae bacterium
GCCGGTGACGACGTCCTCTTCCTTGACCGTCTCCATCACCTTCAGCCACGCCTCGATCTTCTCCGCCTTGCGTTTGCTGAGGCTGATCATACCCCGCGATTCGTCGACGCGTCCGTAGACGTCTTCGATGTCCTCGATGAGCACCTTGACCGTCTGGCCGGGCTCGGGCGGCACATCCTGCTCATCCCATTCGCCCGAAGAGATGATCCCTTCACTCTTGTATCCGACGTCGACCAGGACGAAGTCGCCCTCAACGCGTAGGATTCGTCCCTCGACGATTTCGTTCAGCGCGACTTTCTGGGTACCCCAGTCGATTTCTTCTTCGGCAGTCCCCTCCAACGCCGCATCAAGTTCTATCTGCCACTCTTCTTCGCTAAGATCGAGTCCTCGAATCAGGTTACGATTGACCATGTATTTGTTTCTGTAAGCTCCCGTCCGGATAACGTCACTACTCGGGAGAAATGCTCCCGATCAGGTTTTCTTGATCCGCGTGCGTCGTCCGGGCCGGCTAAGAGTTCACCTCGTTCGCCCCCACCCCTCTACACAAGGGGTTCACCAAAGGCCATCAAGGAATCCCACAATATATCAAACGATCGGGCAGGCCACAATTGCGACAACCGCCGATTTTCAAAAAGTTTTCCGGCACCCCCTATATGAATGGTTTGCGGAATCCGTTTAGCCGTCGCCGGCACGGCGGTGAGTCGTTTAGCCGTCGCCGTGCCGGCGGACTAAACGACGGAACTCCCGAATCGGGAAGTAATCTCTTTATGAGCTTCTACCGCCCCGATGCTCGGCGGACGATGGTTGGCTCGGGTTGCCAGATGTAGAGGAACGCTGGCATTTGGTTGCGGTCTAGGCCGGGGATGCTTAGCGGCAGGATGTTGCCTTGGATCGGGCTGTTCGGCGAGACGGCGTACGGCGATCGGGCCCGATCGTTGCACCGATGTAGCATCACGACGCGGCCATTCGGGCAGCAGCCCAGTTGTCGGGCCGTTTCAATGGCGTCGTCCAGGTAGCCGATCCCGTCGATCAAGTTTCGCTGTTGGGCTTCGGCGGCAGTGAAGATGCGACCGTCGAAATCTTCCTGGCGGCTTGGGTCATGCTGCGGTCGACCCTCGCGAACGACCTCTTTGAATCGTTCGTGGAATTGCCCGGCCACCTGCTGCAGGATCTGGCGGCCTTCGGCGGCCATCGGTTCGATGGGCGTGCCCAGGTCGACGTGTTGGCCGGCCTTGATGGGCGTGCCGGCGATGTTGAACTGCATCATCGTGTCTTGCAAGTTGTAGAGGTTCAGGATCACGCCCATGCCGCCGGTGACCGTGGTGGGATGGGCGATGATCTGATCGGCCGCGGTGGCCAGGTAGTATGCCCCGCCGGTCGAGACGTCCATCAGGCAAGCAACCACCGGCAGCCCGGTCTGCGAGCGAAACACGCACAGGTCGCGCCACATGATGTCGGTGGCCGTCACGCCGCCGCCCGGGCTGTTGATTCGGACCACGACCGCCCGATAGCACGGATCGCCGGCCACGCGATCGAGTTTCTCGCGAAATATGGCCACGGGATTCTCGCCCGACGACAAGAGTCCCGTCATGTCGCGGTTCAGCAGCAGCCCGTCGACGTCGATCAGCGCGATCTTGGCCTCGGAAGCGGGGCCCGGCACGACCTGCATTTCGGCCAAGGGCCCGCGGTCCTCGACCGTCGAGCTGTGCATGATCACACGGCTTTGCGTGATCGCCCGAAACGGCTTGCAGCAGCCGGCCGTGGCGAACAGGAGTGCGAGGATGTAGATGGTGGGTGTTTTCATGCTTTGGGATGTTGGTGCGTTTCACGCACCCTACCTAAGACGTGTCTTCCTTCGATACCAACCATACAGTCCCTTTTTTCGTATCGACGGTTGTAGGCCCGTGAATCGGCTTGGGTCTGGGGGCGCCGGTTATACTGAATATGTCGAGTTTGATGATCGGGTCGCCGTGTGCTAAGATATACGCGTACGAAAGGAGACAGACCCATGCTAGCGACCGTTTTGACAGCCCTGCTCGCGGCTGCCATGCCCGAGAATGCGGTGTTCGAAGAGTTGTCCACGCGGGTGAAACTGCCGGCGGTGACGATGCCGGACGGGCTGGATGCGGCGGCTCAGCACGAGCGGATCAAGCAGATCGCCGGGCCGAACCGCCGGGTCAAGGACCTGACTCGCAAGTCGATCGTCGCCCCGTTCGTGCTGAAGATCGGCAAGAGAACGGCCGGGCCCGACGAGCCGCCGGTGCGGACGGTTGACGTCTGGTTTGTGGCCCATGGGTCGATCGAACGGTTCTTCGATGAGACGTTCCTCGAAGACCTTGCCGGCACGGTCAACGCGGGTAAGAACGATCGGCTGCCGGTTTCCAAGGGCCCGATCGACGCAGAAGAATTGAAGCGGCGAGGACTGGCCGTCGAGGATTCCGAGAATCGCAAGGAGCGGTTCGTCTACAGCACGTTTGGGCTGTTCGATCGGGTGCTGGTCAGCGCGACGCGCCGGGTGATGGTTACCCGCGGCGACGAGTCGGTGCTGGTGGCCACGATGATCGATCCCCGATTCACCGACGACCCGACGCATCCGAACCGATGGCAGAAGGTTACTTGGGACCAGCAGCGTCAACCGACCCTGGGCCCGCCGCAGCCGTATGTCTCGGGCGGGTTCTATACGAAGGTCACCAAGCTGGCCGATCCGCCGGGTGCGCTGTTCATCGAGCACCACCACCAGTTCGCCGAGCCGACGGAGTGGTTCGATGGGAAGAACCTCTTGCGCTCGAAACTGCCGCTGGTGGTGCAGGATGCGGTGCGGAAGTTGCGGCGGAAGCCGCGGTAGGGCTTGGGGAAATTGGGCCCCTCTCCCTCTGGAATAGGGCTAGGATGATTTGACGAGAAATGTCGTC
>CAYYOX010000772.1:0-3474 GCA_964473065.1 uncultured Planctomycetaceae bacterium
TCCACATACAGCTTGGCAACATCCGAGTCCCCGTCCCAAGTACTCGCCATGTGGTGCCACTGGCCGTCGGCCCAATCCCCGTCCGGGTGCAGCCACACGCCCATGCCGGTGCCGTCGTCGTCGCCTACCCACGAATCCGCTAGCTTCCCCGGGAACTGCTCGGTCCAAGTGTCGTTCCACCACGCGCCGAGTTCCATCAACGCTTCGTCTTCATAAACCCACCAACCCGGATCGACTACGGGATCCGGTTGCCTTGCGTTGCGCCCATGGATTATGGACATTCGATCTGCCATCGCATCGTCCGTCTTGAACCATGCTGCGAAGGTGTAACTGCCGGTGCCGATGTCGGACTTGCCTGCCGATTCGATATGCCGCGTCACGCTCGTGTCGCCGAAACTCGCGGCGTTGGGAATCGAGCCGCCCGGTCCGGCCACTTGCGTCAGCGCGCCGGAGCCGTCGAGGTTGTCGTTGACGGCGGTGACCGCGTTGTGTCCCAGGTCGGCCTCCGACGCCCCGTTGTCAAATGTGTAATGGACCTCAAGGTCGGTGAGGATATCGGCTACGGCCGTTGTCCCGCCCAACACGAGCGCGGCCACTACGAGGATCGGTAGACTCTTTCTCAGAAACTCAAGCATGGTAGACCTCCCTAAATCAAAAAATGAAAGTGTGTCGATTACGTGTTCGTTACGATTCGTTGGTCAGAAATCAAGATGCTTCGTTGCTGTAGTAGCGTGTTTGCACCTTCGAGCCGAAAATCAGCGCGGATTCCCACGACCAACATTCCGGACCATCGACGGCAGACTTCGGCAGAAGAGTAGAGCGACCTGACCCGAAAAACGGACCGAAAAAGCCGCCACTACAGTGCAAACCGCACGTACCCTCGGGCCGGCATATCAAGTTAAGCGATATGTTCGACCAGTACGCTTGCGCTGCCTCATATATTTGGGGTGAAGAGTTTATATCCAGAAAAATACAAAAGCTGCCTGTACTCTCGTTAGTTTAACAAACTTTCAAACGATAGTCGACGATATAGCCGAAAATTGCCATTATGTTAGAGGTTCACTTTTTTCAAGCGGAGGTGGACCTCAATCCTTGGGTAGTAACTGTAGTTGAGAACGCTTCTCAACACGGAAACCTGTCTCAATTCTGCGTGCTAGTTGCTATTGTTTATTGGCAAAAACCCACTAGCCAACTTCCATTTTAGTCCAAGCGGGTTGACACACAACACCATTTTTGGCAAAATACCTGCCATGTTTGGAACCGGCTGAGCGAGCCAGGCGTCACGTTGGGGTGGTCTATGCACAAGAAACCTCGAGTTTTATTGTTTCTCCAAGCGACCCGGGGCTTTGATCGGGGGCTTTTGTCCGGGATCGCAAGATACGCCACGCTGCACGGCCCGTGGAACTTCCACCATCGCCAGACGCACGGTTACCTGCAGGCCGAGTCGCATCTTGACTTGAAGAGCCTCCGGGCTTGGAAGCCAGACGCGGCCTTTTGCCCCGTCGCTGAGCTGGACGAGTTCTCACGCCTTGGCGTGCCGCTGATCGCTTACGACGTGATCGAGTATTCTGGCCCCGTCCCTCGGATTGTGACGGAGGATGCCGAAGCCGGGCGACTGGCCGCCCAGCACTTGATCGATCTTGGACATCGCCGATTCGCCTTCTGTGGATACAGCGGCATCCGTTGGTCGCGCGAACGTTGCCAGGCATTCTGTGCTCTTGTCGAAGAAGCGGGATACGAAGTGGAGGTCTATCGACCTCGAGGTCGGCGTCCGATGCCCTGGGCGAAAGAAGAGCCTGATGTGAGACGTTGGCTTGAATCGTTACCCAAACCGATCGGCCTGCTCTGTGCGAACGACGATCGGGCCGAATTGATCATGGAAACCTGTAGCGTGCTTGAATACGACGTGCCGGAAGACGTGTCTGTCATCGGCGTCGATGACGACCAGTACGTCTGCGAGTTACAGAACCCGCCGTTGTCCAGTGTGAGGATGGCGTCGGATCAGGCCGGTTATGAAGCGGCCGCGCTCTTAGACCGTATGATGCGTGGCAAAGAGGAGATGTCCGAGCAGGTGATCGTGGCTCACGCGACCGGAATCACAGTGCGTCAGTCGACGAACGTCTTGATGGTTCGCGACGCGGAAGTTCGCAAAGCACTGCGCTTCATTCGCGAGAATGCCGGGCGCTTGATCCAGGTTGCGGACGTCGTCCGCGTGACCGACCTTTCGCATCGCACTTTGAATGATCGCTTTCACTGCGAGTGCGGTTGCTCGATCATCAAACAGTTGACCCGTGCGAGGATTTCCCACATTTCCCACCTCTTGACAGAGACCGACATGCGGATTCACGAAATCGCAACCATGGTCGGTTATGAAGACGACCATCATTTCTACCGCTACTTCAAGAGGGCCACCGGCCTGACTCCCCAAGCCTACCGGCGAAAGCATCTGCCGCCTTAATCACGGCGTACCGGCCTGCGAAACCACGCGGATGCGATGCAAAGAGCGGATTCAACCTCCCCTCTCCCTTTGGGAGAGGGGCCGGGGGTGAGGGAAAGGCGTTTTTCGGCGAATCGCCCTCACCCTAACCCTCTCCCAGAGGGAGAGGGGACCAATTTGCAAAAGTCCAGATCTAACGCATCTCCTTCCAGGTATCAATCATAGCCATTACATCCTGCCAAGGAGTGAGCGCCGTGGTCGACGGTGCAACGGTAAGCAGAAGGCGGTCGGCAAACACGTCCATGATTTCCTTGGTGGCTTCTTTCACCACCGCCGGCCCTTGGCCCACCTGATAGGTATCGCTTGGGCCTGTCCAGAAGCTCTTTTTCCCCTTTTGCGAATCTCGCAGTTTGAGCAGATCGACATCCTGCGAAGCCAGTTCGAGCTGCATTAGGCAGTCGAAATCCAGTCTTTGCAAGTAATCCAGTTGCGCCATCACGCCGGAGTTGATGCAATAACAGATGACCTTGCCGGCCTGATGGACGGTTTCGATTTCTTTGGTCAGGCGTTTTTCGAGGAATTTCGAGAGCGTACCCGGGCTGAAGAAATCGGTACATTCGTAGAAGCCGTTTCGTTTGATGATGTCGACGCCGAAATCCATCGCGAGTTGAAGCCTCTTGAGGTTCAACTGGTGTTCGAATTCGAGATAGGCGTCAACAAGCTGCGGGTTTTCCAGGGTCAGAAGGCAGAGTTTTTCGGGACCGCAAAGGTGCATCATGCCCGTAAGCCCCAGGCCCACCTGACCGAAAACGGCGATGCCAAAGTGGTCGGCCGCCTTCCTTGCTTCGGTGTAGTCGAACCTCAATCGGTCGATTTGATCCTTATCCGGGGGAACGATGATATGCTTCAGGCATTCGAGATCCTGCTCGGTTTCGAGCCAGGGCTCGATGAAGTGGGCAATGTTATGGTCGCTGTCTAGAGGTAAGGCGAGCCAGTACCGCCGTAGAACGTTGCACATTATCGCAGCATACCATGCG
>CAYYOX010000773.1:0-3466 GCA_964473065.1 uncultured Planctomycetaceae bacterium
GCGCATGGTCCGTTCTGGGAAAGTCCGCTTTTGGATCGCCCCGAGAAAACGGCCTTCGAACTCTTCCAGGTTCGAGCCGTAGATGTGGAAGCTGTCGGCCATGTGGCAGTAGCGTCCCAGCTTGATCTGGCGGCCCGACTGCTCGGAGATCCGCTCGGCGATCATCTTTTGCAGTTGGGTCAGGGCGAAGATGTTCATGAAGGCCGCCTTGTAGGCGTCGTTGCTGCGGAAGCGGACGTTCATGCTCAAGAAGGGTTGATCGCCCTCTTCGGTGATCCGGCACCAGATGCTTTGCAGGCAGGCCGGGTCGTAGCAGGTCGTGTCTTCCCAAACCTTCCACGTGATGGCCTGGGCACGTCGCGTATGGGGCGCCTCGGCCAACTGGCGGCAGATGTGGTCGATCTGGTCGGTCGGGTCCAGCGTGGGGACCTCGTAGCCGAAAAGACGTTGGTGATACGTATATTCCCAGCGGGTGTCGCTCTCGTCGTTCGGGTCGCGGACGCAATGGTCCTTGATCCCCTCGCAAACCTCCATCACATATTCCTGCAATTCCTCGAACCCGCCGGGAAAGTCGCGATGGATCATCGGCTCGGCCAGCGGATCGTGGATCGTCATGACCATGGTGGCGTCCCGACTGGGCCGATCTCCCGGCTTGTCATACTGGGTTTTGATCTCGCAGCCCTGTTTATACAGCGCAACCAGGGCGTTTTCCCAGGCTTCGGCAATGCACGAGCCTTCGACGTGTAAGACGGGTATCCCACTCATCGTTAATCCTTTCGTGGCAAGTGGAATTCGATCGGACGATTTCACGTTGAGTATTGTTAGCCTTTCGGGCGAATCCTGCAAGCCCCCGCGAATAGGGTGTTCCGAAGAACCTCGCGGCTTGCCGATTGTTACCCCATGCGTCAGATTAACGGATCGCCCTTGTCAAGCTGCTTACTACCCCCCGTCCGTGAGAAACCCAGGAAAACATGCCCCGCGAGGATTATTGCCTTCTGCCTGGCTAGCCGCTAAACTGAGAATTCGCGGCCAATGGCAGGTTGCCCCCGCCGCCGACTCTGACACAACTGGCCCAAGACCTTAATTCATAGATTGGAGAGAAGAATCATGACGCGTAAGAAGTGGACACGACGTGAAGTACTTCGCACCGGCTCGGCCGCTTTGGCCTTGCCGTATCTGATTCCCTCGCACGTCTTGGGACAGAACGGCCAACCGGGCGCCAATGAGAAAGTCAACATCGGGCTGATCGGCTGCGGCGCTCGGTGTCATGCGGTGGTCGGAGGGGGCAGGGAGTTTCCCGAATTCCAGATGGCGGCCGTCTGCGATTGCTTCGAGCCGCAGATGGGCCGTTTCCTTCAACCATACGGCAACCCCAAGTGGACCCGCTACACCGACTTCCGCAAGATGATCGAGAAGGAGAATCTCGACGGCGTGCTGATCGAAACCACCACCCACGCCCGAGCCTGGATCGCGACGCAAGTGCTGCTGATGGGTATGGACGCCTACATCGAGAAACCGATGTGCCTGACGATCGAGGAAGGCCGTGCGATGGTCAAGGCCGCCCGGAAGGGCAAGTGCGTCACGCAGATCGGCACGCAGCAGCGTTCCATCCCGCTGAACAACTACGCCTGCGACTTGATCCAGGCCGGCGCGATCGGCAAGGTGAAGGTCGTGTTGGCGCCGAACTTCATCGGACCCGACCCCTGGGTCGACCAGCCCGAGCAACCCAAGCCCGCGGGCGGACCCGAGGGTTGGTGGGATGTCTGGACCAACTCCGCGCCGATGCGCCCCTACCACCCGGCCATCCATCGCGGTTGGGCTCAGTGGGGAGACTACGACGCCGGCGGACGCTGCTTCGGCGTTTCCGGCTGGGGCACGCACTCCTACGATCAGGTCCAACGCGGACTGGGAACCAACGAGACCGGTCCCGTCGAGATCCTTTTGGAGGAGGCCGTCGAACTCCAGGATACGGGCAAGTTCGCACAACGCGAAGTCTCTGAAGACGAGACGGGCCAAATCTACTACGGCATGGCCAAGCTGGTCGGTCCCCGCGCTCGGGTTCGCATGTGGTACGAGAACGGCGTCGAACTGCGTCTGCATCTCGACGGCGACCGCGGCCCCGGGCTGGGTTGCATCTTCGTGGGCGAGAAGGGCAAGATCGAGGTCAACCGCGACAAGGTCACCTCGAACCCCAAGGAATTGCTCCTAACCGACGCGCGTCCGAAGACGCTCCCCGAGGTAGGACTCTCCGAAACGGCCCCGCACGTGAAGAACTTCATCGACTGCATCAAAACCCGCAAGACGGCCAACGCCGACGTCGAGTACGCACATCGCTCGACCACGATCTGCAATCTGGTGAACGTGGTCCGCGAGGTCGGCCTGGTCGGCCAGCGTTTGAAGTGGGACCCGGCGGCCGAGCAGTTCACCAACTGCCCCGAAGCCAACCAGAACCGCTGGGTATCTCGCCCCCGTCGCAAAGGCTACGAGCTACCGAAGTTGACCTAGGGCTCGCGAAACGGTCGATTGTCGATGCCACATCTTAACGCAGTGGTCAAGTTGTTTACCGACCGACGGCACGTCGGTGATAGGCATGGACGGTCCTCTTGCTCGGCGTACGGATAATCGAGAAACTCCACTGCCCCACGCCCGGCGATGCCCAGCGGCAGAGCGAAATACACAAGCCATAATGGGGGCTGTTGAGTTTGCGGCTTGCCTTGAGTAGATTCTAGTCAATTGAGCGTCCCTGGGGATCAGGTATCATGTTGACACGGATGGATTCACACCGTACGCTACGCGGCCTTTTCGGCGTGTGCCGGAATGCTTACAAAGAACGAACCGGGGCTTCCCGACTTGAGCAAAGGATTGCCGGATGAGTGAGAACCGAAAGAGGGTCTATTGTGCGGGGCCGCTGTTCACGGATAAAGAACGCGAAGAGATGGAGCAGATCGCTTCCACGTTGGAACACGCGGGATATGCTACGTTCCTTCCCCAAAGAGACGGCCTTGAACTCAGCAAGTGCGTCGAATGCCTCATCACTCAAGGTATTGCATCGGATGAGGCAAGACGGCTGACGTCTCGGGCCATTTTTGCCCTCGATGTCTACCAGGTACTACGCCGGTGTGACGCGTTGGTGGCAAATCTCAACGGCAGGGTTCCCGACGAAGGAACGGTGTCGGAAGCCGCCATGGCATGGGCTCGAGGAAAGCCCGTTGTGGGATATAAGGCAGACAGCAGAACCGCCTTCGACGGACAGGACAACCCGCTCGTTGCCGGGCTGTTCGCGTTTTCGCTGTGCGACAGCATAGAAGGGTTGGTCGCGGCTGTTCAACAGTGTTTTGCGTCGCAAGCATCGGTCGATTCAATGCGCGACGATCGTGAGAGAGAAATCAGCGAGTATCTTGATCTCGGAGAGAAGCTCTCCTCCACCTTGGAAGGGAATCGCCGGATCGAAGAAGTAGTCAGAATC
>CAYYOX010000774.1:0-3464 GCA_964473065.1 uncultured Planctomycetaceae bacterium
AGAAGATTGTCCTGTTTGCCGAGAGTCTTGCCGAAGAGGACGGCGGAGAGGTACGCTTCTCTCTCACGACAAATGGAACACTCTTGAATGATGAGAAAATACACTTCTTCGCAAAGCACACTTTCAGCGTGTTAGTCAGCCTTGACGGAAATCGGGAGACGCACGATCGGTATCGAGTGTTCAAGAACCGGCATGATCCCGACGAGAGAAAGGGAACGTTTGACGCCGTTATCAAGAACATGGAGCGGTTTGTGGAATTGTATCCCAATTATCCGGGGCGAGGAATCGTACTCACGCTGACGGCAACATCTAAGATCGACGACGTTGAGGCATTTATCAACACCTGGAAGGACTCCTTTCCGACGGTACTTCCAAATTACGTTGCCTCTGTCCCAAAGCGTTCACAAGCAGTAAGCGGTGGCGGTTTTCTTGACGTTGGGCAGGTTCAACAAGAGTCTTGCGGGATTGCATCTTTGGGACGAGAGTTGTCTTGTGATGAAAGAGTGTGTTCGGGGCGTCAGGCAGACACGAATTCGCACGTGAAAGATGATCAACTCAAAGGTATCCCAGAGTTTGATGACTGGACAAGGGAATCTCGAGATCGTTTTCAAGCGAGTCGCGACCAGTTCGAATCCGAGTTATTGCGAGTTAAAGATGAAAGCGGGTCAAGAGAGTTGCGCAAACGTTTTTCGATCAACAAGGCCCTCTTTGATAATCAGCTCAGGTCCCTTCACAAGCGTCGAATTGTGCCTGAGCGCGGCCAAGAGCGCCGAGTTGCTCGTCTGTCTTGCTTTCCCGGAGCCACCCGAACGTACTGTTCTACTCAAGGCAAGCTTTTCCCTTGCGAAAAGACCGAGTTTGGAGAGTTGTTTGCCTTGGGAAATACAACCAACGACCTGGATGTGGACAAGGCGTATAATCTGGCTGAACTACTTCGGCTTCATTGCGATTGCGCGAATTGCATTGCGCGTGAGGTCTGTTCCTATTGTCCGGCGATTCTTAAGGAGTCACAGGATCGGCCGGGCTTTCCAGACGCCGTTGCGTTTCAGAGAATGTGCCGACAAGAAGCCATGCGCGGTGGTCTCTCCAGAATACTGCGGGATTACACGGATGTCATGGAGTCCAATCCTGATGTACTTGATTTGGTTTACGCGCAAGAGAGTAAGGGTGAAGATGATTGGCTTACTGATGTGAAGGTTCTGGCGACTAAACTGGAGAATGAGGAGCTTGATATCGAAGAGTTGGCAGAGTTTGTTTGATCTCGATGAACGAGTTCTTGGACGAAGAAAGGGAACCGGGAGTGCCAGTTCGGATAGGCGTGGTTGACACCGGTGTAGATTCTGACCACCCGTGCTTCAATCAAAGAGAGATAGACGGTATCGGCGTTTGCCGGACAGAAGACGGCTATTGCTTTGAACCGGACTTCCGCGATCTGAGCGGTCATGGAACGGCGATGGCTGCACGCATTCAGGCGTTTTGCCGGGCGGCTCAAATCCATGCTGTTCGAATCGCTCAGAAAGAGGAGGACGGCGTTGCCATAAGAGTTCAAGAACAAGCTCTCGCAATGGGCATCTACTGGTGTATCGATCAGGGAATAAGGATTATTAACGTGAGCTACAACATCGCCGGGGCGACGGAGGGTGGGGGGCTTCACAGAGTTTGTCAGAAGGCGGATGAGAACGGGGCAATTATTGTCGCCGCGTATCGCAATGGCGAGGAAATGCCCGTCTATCCGGCCGCCTTTCCCACCGTGATCGGCGTCCGCCACCGGGGCGATCTGGAGCCGGGCGGGGTGTCGGTACTCTCGGAGGAGAATCTCGATCTTTTCGCTTCGGGCGGCTCCAACAGCATTGCCACGGCCCAGGTCAGCGCCATGGTCGGACGCATTCACACGATCGACGACTCGCTCGGGCTGGAAACCGTGTTCGCCTTCTTGAGGGAAGTCGCCGTGGACTAATCCCTGTTCAGCCTACCCCATCTGGGATAAAATGGCAGACGTGCGAAGCCTTACAAAGAAATCAAGACTACTGATGCAAAGGTGGATTGTAGCCTTTTTGCTTTCCGCCAATGCCCTGTTGGTTGGCTGGATGGGTTGGGCCACGTCGCCGAGCAAGACGGAAGCCGGTCATATGGCGGCAACGGTCTATCAGTGGAATACGCTGCGTTTCGACGTTTTCCACGTCAACCCGCCGCTAACGCGAGCCGTCAGCGGGTTGCCGGTCGCGATGTGTCGGCCCAAATACGACTGGAATTCTTATTCCTCTCGGCCACAAGATCGCCCGGAATTTACGCTTGGCAATGCCTTCATCGCCGCAAACAGTTTCGAAAAGACCCACTGGTGTTTCGCTCTGGCACGTTGGTCTTTGATCCCGCTTCTTCTCGTCGGTGGGTATTTTGGATACCGTCTGAGCCGCGAGATCTATGGAAACGCGGCCGCGGTGCTGTTCTTGGTCTTGTGGTGCTTCTCGCCATCGTTGCTGAGTTGGGGAGCCACCAACTGTCCAGACGCGGTGGCCGCCGCACTGGGTATGGTCGCGATCTACGCGTTCCGCCAGTGGCTCCACGGGCCCACGTGGCTGCGGGCCGCCATGGCCGGCGCTTGCCTTGGGCTCTTGCCGCTGACCAAGTTGACATGGATCATCGCCTTCGGACTCTGGCCACTGGTCTGGTTTTTATGGACGGCGCCAAGTTGGCTGACTAGAACCAACCAACCTTCTCTGTCGCGACCTCCCCTGCGACAGTTGGCCGTGATTCTTGTTGTCGGCCTTTATGTGTTGAACATGGGCTACTTGTTCGACGGAACGTGTCGCCCTCTTGGTGAATACGTATTCCTAAGTCCAACGCTTCACGGTCAGGAAGTCGCAGAAGACCAGCAGTGGCCCTCGGCCTCAGGCAACCGTTTTGCCGGCACGTGGCTCGGGAGAGTTCCGGTTCCGCTGCCGGCGGAGTTTGTCCAAGGCATCGATACACAGCGATACGATTTCGAGCGAGGGATGCCTTCGTATTTACGCGGCGAGTGGTCGGATCACGGGTGGTGGTACTATTATCTGTATGCCCTGGCGATCAAGGTACCGCTGGGCACCTGGTGCCTAGCGGCGTTGGCGTTGGGGGTCACGGTCTTTGGACGGGGCTATTCGGCATCGTGGCGCGACGAAATGGTTATTCTCGCACCGATCGTGGTCATCCTCACGCTGGTCAGTTCCCAGACCGGGTTCAGTCACCACATGCGGTACGTGCTGCCGATCATTCCCTTCATCTTCATCTGGATCAGCAAGGCCGCCCGGGTGTTTGAGTTCGGGCACCGGAAGCTGGCGACCGTGGTCGTCCTGTCCATGGCTTGGTCGATCGGCAGCAGCCTATGGGTCTATCCGCACAGTTTGTCCTATTTCAACGAACTGGCTGGCGGCCCGAAGAACGGCCATGCCCATCTGCTCAACAGCAATATCGACTGGGGCCAGGACCTG
>CAYYOX010000775.1:0-3449 GCA_964473065.1 uncultured Planctomycetaceae bacterium
CGAGGGCATCCTCTACATGACCCAGACGGACTTCGACGGTCTGAACACGGCCGGCGAAGGTCGGTTGGCAATCTGGGACGCCGAGCTCGGGCACCATGTGCAAATCATCCCAGAGCCGACCACGCTTGCGCTGTTGGCGATCGCCGTCCTCGGTCTTGTGCCCTGGCTACGTCGCCGAACCCGAGACTAGCCGCTTGCGGCTTTGCAGCGCATCCCAAACGCTGTCCCCCGCCGCTGCAAAGCCGCAAGCGGCTGCCATTTCCGCCCACCTGACGACTGCAACTTGACGACCGGCAGGGAAATTCCCGCGATAGGTCCATTGGCTGAAAAACCACGCTCTGGCGAGCGTGGCTACGGATTGGGTGAATACTTACACGACATTATCACTAACCCCTGCCCTCACAACACCTTACGGCTTATCTGCGTAAAACTTCCGGAATCCCTTGAACAGACGTTTGGCGCATCATCGCAAGGATGATAGAATGGGGTACTGTATCTTGGGGTGTCCTCGCAACCACCGCGTATACATCACTGCCATGACACAACGTCCCCGCCTCTGCACCGCTTCGCGATCACCGCACGGTCGTCGTTTGCGCGTCGAACCGTTGGAAGACCGCCGCCTGCTCTCGGTCGAGCCGTTTCCCGGCAACTTCGCGCCGGTCGAGCCGTTGGGGCGGTTGATCTACGAGGCGTCGGCCTCCGGCGAACTCGATGCGGGCATGCAATTCGACAACTACACGCTGGACCTGGAGGCCGATCAGACAATCAGCATCGTGATCGACCCGTCGCCTTCGCTGGGTCTGTTGGTTTCGCTGCAGGATCCCGACGGAAAGTCGATCGCCAGCGGCATGGACCGGTCGGGCGTCGACGGCGTGGTGATCCAAACGGTCCCGATCAGCGAGTCGGGCGTCTACACCCTAGCCATCGGCAGCCGCCCGCAGACGACCGGCACATACACGGCCCGCGTGATCCTCAACGCGGCGGTCGAGATGGAATCCTACGACGGCCAAACGAACGACACCCTGGCAACGGCCGTCGCTCTGAACACCAGTTTCATCCCCTTGGACACCGAAACGGCCGACCGCGGCGCGGTCCTCGGCACGTTACCTATCGACACCACCGACACCGACTGGTACCGCTTCGACTTAACCGACGGCCAATCGGCAACCCTGGCCCTAACGACCGACACCTTCGCCGACGTCAAGCTCGAACTCCACGCCGCCGACGGCACGCTGTTGGCCCAAGGCGTCTCGGCGTCCAACATCAGCCAGGTAATCAACAACTTCGTCGACCAAACCACCGACGCCACGCCAACCACCTACTACGCCCGCGTCACCGGTCAATCCGCCGACTACAGCCTCGTCGTCACCCGCGATGCCGATTTTGATACCGAACGGAACGCCGAAATTCCGCAAGACCTACCAAGCGGCGGCACAGCGATCGGCCATCTGTCACACGATTCGGGCATCGGGTATGAATCCATCACAGAATACAAGTTGAGTGCTGGGAATACGGCAGAATCACAATACTTCGGCATATCGGTATCAATAAGTGGCGACACAGCAATCGTTGGCTCCTGGTCTGGTTCTGCCTACGTGTATCGCTTTGTTGGCAACGAGTGGCAACAAGTGCAAGAACTGACTGCCCCCGGGGGAACCGATGTTGAAGGTTTTGGCCAAGTGGTAGCAATCAGCGGCCAATATGCCGTTGTTGGGGCCAGAACTTCGGCGTTTGTCTTCCGCTTCGATGGATCACAATGGATCCAACAACAGGAGTTGGTTCCTACCGGCCTCAACCACCTCTGGGGTTATGGGGAATCTGTCGCTATAGACGACGATGTCGTTTTCCTTGGAGGTACGACGGACTGGACGGACAACTTATGGACGTTTCGTTTCGATGGGGAAACCTGGAAAGAAGAGCAGGTGCTACGTTGGAACAGGGAACGAGCGGGGTTAAGAATAGAAATCACGGGGGACGTAGCCATTGTGTCTTCCCTGGAAGACAAGACTCGGGCCACGCGCAGCAGGATCAGTATCAACGCTTATGATTGGGGATACACCCGAATTCTTCGATACGACGGGGACCAATGGATTGAAGAGCAGAATCTTGGACGCTTAGGTTCCTCCGTTACGATTGACAACGACATTGCGATTGTTGGGGCCACTTGGGAGCACAGCTATAGCGGAGCAGTTTATGTCTTTCGTTTTGATGGTGCTGAATGGGTCAAAGAGCAAGAGTTGGTGGCATCCGATGCATCGCCCGATGTACATTTTGGCATGTCGGTCGCGCTTAGCAACAATACACTTCTCGTCGGTGGAACCAGGATGGACTATCCGAGATCGGCAGAGAAGGTCTACATTTTCCGTTTTGACGGGGAAAGATGGGTCGAGACAGGGAAACTGGCCGCCTCAGACGCGGCCGAAAGAGATTACTTCGGGGAAAATGTGGCCCTTGATGGGAACACCGCCATTGTCGGAGCTAGGCTCGCAGGCGAACGTAGTGCTGGTTCAGCGTATATCTATACGAGTTTGTGCCAGGACGACTACGCCATTTCACTCCGCGGTGGCGAGGAATTCTCGGTGAGTACGACCACGCCGAGTGACGAAGTTCGGGAACCGATCAACACGTTGGATCCTATGGTGCAACTGTTCGACCCGTCCGGCACACTCGTTGCCAGCGACGACAACAGTGCGGCCGACGGACGAAACGTCAAACTCTCCTATACGCCGAGCGTTTCGGGGCAGTATATGATGAGAATCCTCTCGGCTAACGACATGCCGGGTGAATACGTCTTGAACGTTGAAGGATACAGCGGCAGCGCGGCCAGCTTTACGGCAACTGCCAACGATCCTCAACCGAACGATCTCGTGGGGGCGAATCTTAGCCAGATTACGATCGACTTCAACGATAACCTGTTAATTGCGTCACTCGACGCGGAAGACTTGACGGTCGGCGGGGTGACGGCCACGGGAGTGACTGTCGTGGATGGCGATACGGTCGTGTTTGACGTGCCCGATGGACTGAGCGATGGATTGCAGACGGTGGCTATTGCCGCTGGGGCTATCGTCGACGTGCAAGGGTCGTTGATCGAGGCGTTCAGCTTTCCGCTGCGGATCGACGCCACGCCGCCGGTCGTGACCGTCGAGCAATGGCCCTCGTTCAAGGGATCGCCGCGACTGTTCGGCCGGATCGATGAGCCGGAAACGCCGGTTGACGTGTCGATCGGGGGGAATACCTACTCGGCCGTAAATCACGGCGACGGCACTTGGACCTTGGACGACGGGATCATCGATCCGCCGTTGGCGCCGGACGTGTATGACGTGACGGTCTTGGCCGTCGATGCGCTCGGAAACGTGGGCACGGACAGCACCACCGATGAACTGACCGTCCTGGCGGCGCCCGGGTTTTGGGGGGCGGCTTGGCATGATATGGATGGTGACGGGGTCTAT
>CAYYOX010000776.1:0-3440 GCA_964473065.1 uncultured Planctomycetaceae bacterium
CCCGCTAGCTCGACCAGTCGCAGGGGGTCGTGATCTTCCGTTGATACCGGGCCTTGCCCGTATATTCGTGCTTACGCGTAAGCCGCTTGAGATTGTCGAGCTTGAACTGCGGCTGGGCCGGGTTGGGCGTGCCCTTTTGGTTTTCGTCGAGCGTGCCCGGCAGTTTCACGGAATCGGATAACTTCTCGTTGAACCAGGCTTGCGACCTGCCCTGGTTCTGGGGATCCAGTCGAAAGGCCCAACGGCCGGCCAAGTCGATTTGCTGGGTATCCGCCCAGGCAGGGCCGTGAAAAACCGTGACGGCAATTGCCAGCATGGGCAGGATTCTGAAGTGTCTAAGGTAGTTCATTGCATTTCTCCTACTGCGGTTCGAAGACGTTGAACCCGGCGTGGCCGCCTGGGGCTAAACGGAAGATTCCCATGATACAAGATCCCAACGCGAGCCGTCAAACCGGGCGTGAATCCCCCGGGCGTTGCTGTCTTGCCCAGCTTCCGGGGCGAGGTGAAGTTTTTGCCAGTATTTTCCACGTTTTCGGTCCCAACGGGTTGACGACCATCGATCGGCCGGTAAACTTAGAAGGCTTACGCTACTGATGAGGTTGTCCTGCCCGCCCTGACTGCATTTCTCGAATCCCGCCTGAGCAGTTAGCCCCACACACAGACAAGTGCCGCTTTGCCGAGTTGGCAGCGGTTGCGGTGTCGTATTGTCTCGACACACTACGCCGAATCTAAACGGGAACACTCCCGCAATTACGAAAACGTGTTATGGATGGAAATGGATTGATGATTAGACAAAGGACGATGGATTTACCAAACGCTCCCCGCGACCGGACCGCCGAGCGACGTGTGCTGGAAGCGGCCCGGGATCGGCTCGTCAAAAGCCCCTATCGCACGCTCCGCGGCGTGTCGTGCGACCTGGACCATGGCGTGCTGCGACTCAGCGGCCGGTTACCCAGTTATCACTACAAGCAGATGGCCCAAGAAGCCGTAGCCAACCTGCACGGCATCTCGCAAGTCGTCAACGAAACGGACGTGTCTTCTTGATCTTAGCGAAGAAAAGAGGGGCCAGGGATGAAACTCAAGTTAATCGGTCTGGGCGGCGAGGCGAAGAAGCGCAAGATCGTGGTGAAGAATCTGCCCGTCACGCTCGGCCGGTCCGAGGACGCGGACATCCAAGTGGCCGACCGCTGGGCCAGCCGACGCCACTGCCAGATCGATCAGCTTGACGGCACGCTACTGATCCGCGACCTCGGCTCGACGCACGGCACCTACGTCAACGGCCTGCGAGTGACCGAAGCCCACCTCATGCCCGGCGACAAGCTAACGGTCGGCATGAGCAGTTTTCAGGCGCTCTACAAACGCAACGAGAAACGATTGGCCGTCAGTTTCGCGTGATGTTTCTAGTGCGTCGTACGATCCTTCGAACGTTTAGCGGTCGGGCTTGCCCAGCATTCTACAAAGCCGCGACCGGAGGTCGCGCCCATCGGCGCGACCACCAGTCGCGGCTTTATAGGCAACTACTTCTCTTCGGCCGGTCGGGCGACGGGATGTGGTCCGAAACCGATATCGGTGATCAAATCCAACTTCCCGCCGTCGTCTCTAAGATTCGTGCCCACCGAATAGACCATCCAGCCTTCCGGAAGCTTCTTCATCTGCAACGGCTTGCCGTTGTACGGATCGATGGTGATCTCGGCAGGTAATCCGAGATCGGACAGCTTCGGCTCGGCAATGTCGCCATGCTCGCTAAGCCTTTGGACCGCATTGAGTGTCCGGAAACAACGGACCTTAGCTCTCGTTCTATCGAAAGATTTGCGAAAGCCGTCTTTCGGCAACGGAAAGTGCGCGCGGGTCGGTACAGATTGTGTTTCTAGCCGTGTTTGGGCCGCCTGAAACTCCGAATACGGCCGCGAGACTAGCGACAGATATACGTCGAATGTTTGCAGAAAGAAGGATTGGTCTCTGTTCCAGCGTGCCCTGTTGACCCAATAATCTCTGTCCGCAAGCGTTCGGTAAATGGCCATCCCTAAAGCCCGCTCTTCCTTCAACATCTGTCGATACGGTTCCACGACGTCGTAAAGAGCGAGCTCCGCTTCCAGTGCGTCGCGGGCCTCGCGTGACAGTGGACCGGATTGCAGTACTTGGTTCGCGCAATTGATTGCGATCCAGTGACAAGCACACGATACAACATAGCCCACTCCCATAGGATGCCGTTCAAAGTGTCGTGCCAAACGAGACAAGGTGAAGCAGGTCTGCAGAGCGTCCTCCCGCTTGCCTTGCCAGACGAGCAATTGAACTCGTGCCCAAAGAATGCGCCAAATGGGACTCGCGAGATCAAACCCAGATGAGACATCGAATAGGAATTGCATGGGATCAACCGTATAGTCGATGTTCGGATCGTAGTTCGGACAAGCGGCTGCCTGCTGAAGCAGTGGAAGCACATCGGGGTGGGCTCCAAAGGCTGCTTGGATGGTGCTGAACTCTTCTTCCTTCAGGAGGCTCTCGTCGTAGCACTCACTTCGATGAACACCTGCCAATTCACGGTCAATCGCTTCGATGCCTTCTTTGGCCCGGCGCAGGAAGACTGCGGCATCTTGGTCGGCCGGGATCGCGTCCGGGGCTAGATTTGTCAAACTCGGGTCACCGGCCTCGCGGATAGCGGCGGCCGGAATCGGATCGCGAGCCAGATCCGGCAGACACACCGGATCACCGGCCTCGCGGATCGCGGCAATCTGCTTTTCAAGCCGTGAACTGGTGGTCGAAACCAGCACGGCGTTGATAATCAGAAGTATCGCCACGATCCCGACGACTACGATCGCGGTCCACTTTAGAACCTTTTTGAGCCTTTTCATCGGGCCACTCCTTTGAGAATACTACCCACTGGTTGATGATTTGCTGATAACGCTCAAAGGCTCGCTCCGGCGAGACTTCGCGCGACGCTCTTGCGGCCAACAAGCGTTCTTGCAGCCACTGGCCCGTCTCGGCATCGGTTACCGACTCGACTGCCGCGACGATCTCGGCAATTTGCCTGGGCACCGGCCGAGGGCCGTAAAGCTGCGCCAGACGCCGATCGGCCGACCGGGAGACCCAGACGTTCAGCATGGCCGCGAACAGAAGGGTCGCAACGACGGCCAAGGCGCATCGGCCGGTCCAACGTGGCGAGGCCGTAACGGCCAATTCCGCGTCCACGGCGCCGAGTACCTGCCGCCTCAAATCGACCCTCGGGCCGCGGGGCGTCAGTTTTCCCAGAACTTGTTCGGTATCGTGCTTCATGACAGCTCCCGATCGAGCCAACTTCGCAACCGTTCGATCGCCGTGCGATATCGTGTGGCCACCGTGCCTTGCGGCAAATCGGTCACCTCGGCCATCTCGCGAAATGTCAGCCCGCCGTACATTTTCAGTTCCACAACTTCCCGCTGCTCCTCACTAAGCCGACTCAACGC
>CAYYOX010000777.1:0-3418 GCA_964473065.1 uncultured Planctomycetaceae bacterium
CGACCCGACGTCGACGGAGACAACCTCTTCTGGCGAACCACCGGCGATGGGTGGTTGATGATCGTCGACGACCATGGAGACGTCCTCGATTTCGTCGTCTGGGGTTATACGGCCGCGCAGATCGACTCGTTGCGAGTCGACGTGGGTGAATTCACCGACATTGCCGTGGGGGCAGCCTGGAGCGGCGACTCCGTACCCAGGCAAGGAACCTTGACCAACTCGTTGCAGCGAACGGGCGGCACCGACCATGACGACGTATCGGATTGGGCCTTTGCCGACGTGCCCTCGCCGGCTCAGCAAAACGAAGGCCTCACGACCGCGCCGCCGACGGATCTCTCGATTTCCCGCGGTCTCGGGTTCGGCGATACGGGGATCAGCACGACGACGATCGTCGCACGAGGTTCCACGTGGAAGTATCTCGACAACGGTTCGAATCAAGGCACGTCCTGGTACGCACCCGGCTTCAACGACAGCGGCTGGGCCTCCGGGCCGGCGCAGCTGGGCTACGGCGACGGCGACGAGGCGACCGTCGTCAGTTATGGCCCCGACTCGGGCAATAAATACATTACGACCTACTTCCGACATACGTTCAATCTGGCCGGGGCGCCGCAGTACGACCAGTTGGAGTTGGACATCTTGCGCGACGACGGGGCGATCATCTACGTCAACGGCAAGAGGGTCATCAACACCAACATGCCTGCCGGAGAAGCCACCTATCTCACGCCGGCGCCGGAGACCACGCCCGGCGAGAACTCGTTCTGGCCCTTCACGATCAGTTCCGATCTGCTGGTCCAAGGCGACAATGTGATCGCGGTCGAGGTCCACCAGCGCAGCGGCGGCAGCTCCGATATCGGCTTCGATCTGGAACTGCGAGGCATCCAAACCAATATCGGCGAATCGGTCGACCCAGTTATAGCCAATGGGGACCTCCGCGGCCAGATGCAGAACATCAACTCGACGCTCTGGATGCGGCTGCCGTTTGCCGTGGGGCATCCCGAACTGCTCGACTCGCTGACCTTGCGAATGAAATACAACGATGGGTTCGTGGCCTATATCAATGGCGAAGAAGTGGCCCGACTGGGCGCTCCCGACCTATTGACCTTCGACGCCGTGGCCGAGAGCACCCGCAGCCGGTTCGATTCGGTTCGGTACGAGAACATCGACCTGAGCGAACACATCGACAAGCTCAAGTCGGGTAAGAACCTATTGGCCATTCACGGGCTGAACGACCTGGCTTCCGACGACGAGTTTCTGATCCTCCCCGAACTGGTCGGCCTTAGCCGGCTCTATTTCCCCGAGCCGACGCCGGGCGACCCCAACGAGACGCAAGGTTACATCGGCTATATCGGCGATACGAGCTTCAGCGTCGATCGCGGTTTCTATGACGCACCGTTTGACGTGATCATCAGCACCGAGACGCCGGGCGCGTCGATCTACTACACGACCGACAGCAGTGCTCCGACGCTAACCGGCGGCACGCTCTACACGGGGCCGGTCCACATCGACACCACGACCACCCTGCGGGCGGCGGCCTTTCGCTGGGATTCCTTGCCCACCAACGTCGATACGCACACGTATATCTTCCTCGACGACGTGATCGTGCAGGACGGCGCCGACTATCCACAGACCTGGGGCTTCTATCCGTGGGAATTCACGGCGGCCGTGCCGGCCAACTACGAGATGGACCCCGATGTCGTGACCGACCCCCGCTATGCCGACACGATCAAGGACGACATGCGATCGATCCCCACCATGTCGATCGTAATGAATCCGGACGATCTATGGGACAACCAGACCGGTATCTATTCCAACCCGATAATGAGAGTCGGTGGATGGGACTATCAGTGGGAGAAGCCCGGCTCGGTCGAATTGATCGACGGCGACGGAACCACATTGTTCCAAGTGGATGCGGGCGTGCGGATTCACGGCGGCGCCGGTCGAGATCCGAACGTCTCGCTGAAGCATTCCTTCCGGCTGTTGTTCAAACGAGACTTTGGACCGCCCAAGCTCGAATATCCCTTGTTTGGCCCCGACGCCACCGACCAGTTCGACACCGTGGTGATTCGCTCAAGCGGCGTGGGCGACACCTGGTCGACCAACTGGTTTCCGCCGAATTCTGTCTCGTACATCCAGGACCAATGGGTCGCCACGACCCAGAACGACATGGGCGGCACCGGTCCGCATCATACTTGGGTCCATCTCTACGTCAACGGGCTCTACTTCGGGCTCTACGATCCGGTCGAGCGGCCCGACGACGCCTTTGCCGAGGCGTACTTCGGAGGCGAGAAGGAAGAGTACGACGCGATCGACATGGGTGGGCTGAAAGAGGGCACCTGGGATGCCTGGAACTACATGTTCGACCTGCTGCGCCAGCCGGTCGTGGACTACGATGCCGTCAAAGAAGTCCTCGACATCGACGATTTCATCGACTACATGCTGGCCAACCAGTTCGGCGGCAACGGCGATTGGCCCCAGAACAACTGGACCACTACGCGGCAAAGGGTCCCCGGCGCCCAGTGGCATTTCCATACTTGGGACGCCGAGATGAGCCTGTTGGATATCAACCAGGATCGCGTGCACACCGACGGCACGACTCAGTGGTGGATAAGGAACCCGGGCGAAATGTATCTGGTCCTGCGAGACATCGAAGAGTTCCAAATCGCCTACGCCGACCGCATCCAACACCACATGTTCAACGACGGCGCCCTGACCGAGGCGGCCAATATCGCCCGCTTCGAGGAACTGGCGGCCGTGATCGATCGGGCAATCGTCGGCGAGTCGGCTCGCTGGGGTGACGGACGGCACAACGAACTCGGCGCGCCGCGGACCCGGGATGACCATTGGCTCCCGCGAATCCAGCGGGCCGTCGATTGGTTCTTCCCGAACCGCAACGCCATCGTGCTGAATCAGTTTCGCGACGTGGGGTTGTATCCCAGCATCGACGCCCCGTCGTTCAACCAGCACGGCGGGCAGGTGGATCCCAACTTCCAACTCGACATCACGGCCCCGCTCGGCACGATCTATTACACGACCGACGGCACAGACCCGCGGCTACCCGGCGGGGCGTTGCACCCCGACGCGCAAGTCTTCGGCCAAACCGCCGAAGCGACATTGATCCCCCAAGGCGCCACGTGGAAGTATCTCGACGACGGCTCCGACCAAGGCACGCAGTGGAGTGTGCCAAGTTACGACGACGGCGGTTGGTCGTTCGGCCCGGCCCAATTGGGATTCGGCGACGGGGATGAGGCCACCGTGATCGGCTACGGTCCCGATCCGGCGAACAAGTACATTACCACCTACTTCCGTCACAGCTTCAATCTGGCTCAGGCGCCCAATTTCAGCGGTCTTTCGCTGGAAATCCACCGCGACGACGGGGCGATCGTCTATCTCAATGGCCAGGAAATCGTCCGCACCAACA
>CAYYOX010000778.1:0-3415 GCA_964473065.1 uncultured Planctomycetaceae bacterium
CGCGTTCCAGCGGACCCGGGCCCGCGGCGGCCGCGGTCCCGGTCCGCTGAACTCGGACCGTTAGGCAAGCCTGAGAGTAGCGAACAATCAATTGGATCATCGCAAACCGAAGCCTTCGGGGCCCTGTCAAATCATGCATCTCCGTTCGACTTTCATGTGATGAATCAGCATTTCACTCTTTTCAACAACCCCCTCCTTTCAAAAATGGGCGGGGCAAACAGGCGCGGCCTCACGATAGGTATCGGCCGCGAGCCATGCCGACCCGGAGGATCAAGTATGATGAAGCCCAACACGTCGCTCCGGCGGGCCCGATCCCGCTCTGCACGCGGCCAGTTCGCTGAGCACGAGGCCTGCTGAAGTAAAAGGTAAAACAGAATGGAAAAAAAATCAGCGAAGTATGGACTTTTTGGAGCTATAGTTGCTGCACTAATAACTGGTGCAATAGGATTGTACATACACTACGATGGAAAATCGGAACAAAAGAGAATCCTCGAGATGAAGCAACAAACAGATGAGTCAGAGGACACCGCAAGGTTGACGATTACAGACGTATATTTGCCGCCAATCAATACATCTATCGATTCGGTATTTTTTGCAGAAATATCGAACAACTCGTATAATGTTGCCGAAAACATTACTGTAAAACTCGATTTTGGAGAGGCTACCGTATCTCAATGTGAAATTCTTCCAGATATCGAATTCAATAAAGACGAATCACTCCAACGCAGCATTATTTCTTTTTCGGTTGATAGATTAGAGCGAGAAGATAGTTTCTATATTTATTGTCTCATTTCCCATCCAGTATTTAGGACGTTACTTATCACGGGTTCTAATCTTTTTAGTAATGAAACATTGTCTTTTGATAACTACAAAATTGCCAAATCCACTGAGGAGTCAGGATATGTGACCTTCTTTAAGGTTATAGGAAGTGTTGTCATTCTGATTTTCGTCACGTATTTTGTAGTAATTTCAATCACGATGTTGAACAGGAAATTCAAATTCTGAATGCATCGACGTGGCCTAACAACTCATTCCAGCGGACCGGTGCCCGCGGCGGCCGCGGCCCCGGTCCGCTGAATTCGAACCGTTAGGCAAAAACGCTTTCAGTTACGCCCGAGCAGCAAGGAGAATCGAATGGTGAAAGAAGAACTTCGAAGGTCATTGATCCTCTCAATAAACGTGTTCTTGGTGATGGAGTTTTTCTTCCTAAAGGACGTGATCTTCCTTTTTGTTCGTTCGTACGGCGTTGCCAACCCGATCGTGTGGTTGACGATTGCTAGTTTGGCGCTTCTACTTTTCGCGTTGTTTCGGAGTCTCTATCAGGTGGAAATGAGCGTCAAACAGTACCGGGTCAACGCAATAGCGGCATTCGCTGGAGTTCTTCTGGCCTTCGCGACTTTCCTCGTCCCAGCGATCATTCATCAAGGTGGCTGATTTCGGGATCAGGAGATTCGAGGAACATCATGCCTAACACCTCATTCCAGCGGACCCGAGTCCGCGGCGGCCGCGGCCTCGGTCCGCTGAATTCGAAACGTTAGGCAAACCGTCCGCTTGCCGCGGTAGAATCGAGTCATGAGTCTTCGCTACGATCCATTGAAAAAGCCCGACGCCAGCCGCTGGCTGAAGATGGACGAGTCGGTGCGTCTGCGGATGGTTCTTCAGTACCATCGTAAGAGGGGTTTTGATCTTCCAAACGAGAACATTCACGGATCAATTCATGTCACGGTAGAAAACCAGGCAGCATTGGGCGAAGAGACCCCTGTCGCGGAGACCCTGAATCGCATGATGAGCGAAGGACTGGATCGCCATGATGCGATCCACGCGGTCGGGAGCGTGTTGGCAGCGCAGATTTGGGGCATTATGCAGGGCGGTGTTGCTGATGATGCAGACCCAAACGTGGCCTATTCAGAAGAACTCAGCCAATTGACTGCAAAGAAGTGGCTCGAAGACCTCGGAGAGACAGTCGACTAGCTGTGCGGGATTGCCGGCCTAACACCTCGTTCCAGCGGACCCAAGTCCGCGCGTTGCGCGGCCTCGGTCCGCTGAACTCGAAACGTTAGGCAAACCAGGGAGAAATCAGCGATGAAGCCACCTTGGAAGAGGGACTCCCGATTAAGGTCCAAACCGGCGGAAGCCACGCAATTCGCTAGGAGCAGAGAGGCCAGGTACTGCCTCTCCGAACTCTGTGATTTCTTCATCGACAGCAACCCTTCGATTCGGGATGCAGATGCCGATTGGAAGAGGCTTACTGAAGGTCAAAAACTCCTCGTCAAACTCACCGTGTTCGACGCCGAGGTACGCAACGGTGGAGTAGAACAGTTTTTCTGGAATCACCCAGATCAGGTTTTCGAAATCCACGATGTGCTTGCTCAAGTTGGCGCGTCCTCTGTTGCTGATGATTACTCGAAGGTTCTTGACCAGCTCTGCGAGTCCGGGGAAAGCTGGTTAGATCTACGCGCGAGGGTTAAGAGCAATACGAATGAAGATCTAGAGCTCTTTCTGGATAGCCGAGAACTGATTGACACAGATGAGTTCAACTCGTCGTATTACGGTGAGTGGGATGGATGGGGAAAACAGTTGGCACCTGGTTACGGCGACCACCTCGCAAGATCGGCAGTAGAGTACCTGACGGCAAATCTCTCGCAATTCGTAAAGGACGCCTAACACCTCGTTGCAGCGGACCCTCACCCCTGCGGGGTGTGGTCCGCTGAACTCGAACCGTTAGGCGGATCGGTATTTCGGTTCGACAAGGAGAAATCCCCGTGATGGTCGAAACAGTCGATCGGCTGAAAGAACTCGCAGCCAAGCACAAACTGGTAAAGGTCTACGGACCAGCCGACCGAAAAATGGTCATGCGGCGTTTCTCCAAGATTCCGGGTCACCCAGACCAAGACCTTTCGGAATTTTATGAACACTCGAACGGCGCAAGCGTGCTTGACTACTGCATTGTCGGCTGCAAGAACAGTCGGATCGCCGACCTCGAATACGTGCGTGACGGCATTTACGTCCAAGACTGGCAGCGCGACCGGTCATTTGTGCCGTTCGTCGTTTCTTCAGTTGGTGAATTCTTCGGCTATCTCGTTTCGTCCGACCCGATTCGTGATTCACCCATCCACCCTGTGTCCTATTGCCGAGATCCCGAGAACGACTCGCCAACCGTGATTGCCTCATCTGTGGGGAAGTTCCTCCACGGATTGCTGGAAGACGCCGAGGAGCAACTGAGTCGAGACCCGGAAAGTGTCTCCATCGAGTTTACCGGTTGGCCTTGCGATCTGAACCACTGGCAATCTCGAGACCCCGAACTCGCGACGTATTATTGCAACGAACGCGATGCTTGAGTTAATGATTGAAGTGCGACACGCGCCTAACACCTCGTTCCAGCGGACCCGGGCCCGCGGCGGCCGCGGTCCCGGTC
>CAYYOX010000779.1:0-1353 GCA_964473065.1 uncultured Planctomycetaceae bacterium
CGGATTCCGCCGCCGCGGATTCCGCCGCCGCGGATTCCGCCGGTTGGGTTGTCTCTTCAGCGGCCTCTTGGGCCGAGAGGGTGGGAATCGCCACCAATGTACACATCAACGCCATCATCGACGCCACACAAATACGCATTAGTCGGTCCTCATCTCTTAAAGGTACGCAAAAGGTCCATTTCGTCGTCCGCTCGGCTTTCCGACCGGTGAAACATAGGGTAGCATATTGGCTGGGCCTGTCCAGTAGGGCGAAACAGGGGCCAGGGCACCGATGGGTCGGGAATTAGAGGCCGGAAACAATCGTATGGCAGCTCGAAAGAAAAAACGGCCCCCCCGCCAATCGAAGCGCGAACCGGTCGGATTGCGGATTATCGGCGGGAAGCACCGCGGGCGGAAGCTCGCTTATAGCGGGGATCGTCGCGTACGGCCGATGAAGGACCGGCTGCGCGAGGCCATCTTCAATCTGGTCGGACCGTCGGTGAAGGAAAAGCATGCCGTGGACCTGTTCGCCGGCACGGGCGCCCTGGGCCTGGAAGCCATCAGCCGCGGCGCCGCCCGGGCGACGTTCATCGAGCAGCACTTCCCCACCGCCAAGATCCTCCGCCAGAATGTGGCCACGCTCGAGATCGATGCGCAAGTCGAGGTCGTCACGGCCGACGTATTCATCTGGTCCGCACGCACGCTACTTCCGACGACCGCGCCATGGCTCGTCTTCTGTTCGCCGCCGTGGGATTTCTTCGTCGATCGGTCCGAGCAGATTCTCGAGATGCTCGGTCGGTTCCACGAAGGGGCCCCGGCCGAGAGCATAATGGTCGTCGAGTCGGACGATCGCTTCGATTTCGACACGCTGCCCGACCCGACCGCCTGGGATGTCCGCACCTATCGCCCGGCAGTGGTGGGGATCTACCGGAAACCCGCGTGATCTACCCTGCCGACTGGACTCGTGATGCATCTTGGGCTAAGATAAGAGGTAAGTGGCAATCACCACGTCCCCTTGGAAGCCACGTCTTGGAAGCCACGTCCCTTTCGGAAACCTGTCATGCACAACGAGTTTACCGCCATCATCGAGCGCGATGAGGATTGGTTCATCGCCTACTGCCCCGAGATCCCCGGGGCCAACGGGCAAGGCAAGACCAAGGAAGAATGCCTGCAGAGTCTGGCCGACGCCATCTCGCTGATCCTCGAAGATCGGCGTCAGGAAGGCTTGCGTGCCGTTCCTCCCGACGCCATAAAGGAAACGGTGTCGGTTTCGTGAAACGCTCCCGGTTGCTCAAACAACTCCGCAAACACGGATGCTGTCTGAAGCGGGAAGGTCGTTCGCATTCCCTCTGGACGAATCTCAACACGGGCCAG
>CAYYOX010000779.1:1453-3398 GCA_964473065.1 uncultured Planctomycetaceae bacterium
TCTGAAGCGGGAAGGTCGTTCGCATTCCCTCTGGACGAATCTCAACACGGGCCAGATAGAAGCCGTGCCGCGGCATACTGAAATCAGCGACCTCCTGGCACGAAAGATATGCCGCGGCCTGTCGGTTCCGGATATCCCATGACCAGCGAGGCCCGACCAGTGGACATTCACAACATCGACCGCGTCGAAGCCTTCACGACCAAGGACGGCTCCGAGATTCGCGAACTGTTGGCGCATCGCAACTCGTGCATCCGCAACCAGACGCTGGCCGAGGCCCGAGTGGCCGCTGGCGCGAGCACGACGCCGCATTACCACGTCGAGACTGAAGAGATCTATTACATCCTCGCCGGGCAAGGCCTGATGCGTGTCGAGGACGACACCCAAGCGGTCGGTCCCGGCGATGCGATCGCCATCCCGCCCGGCGCGTTGCACGAGATCACCAACACGGGCGATGAAGTTCTGAAGTTCCTCTGCTGCTGCGCCCCCGGCTACGAGCACGAGGATACGGTGCTGGAATGCCGTTGATATAAAGCCGCGACCGTTGGTCGCGCCCGTAATTCCGGCGCGACCAACGGTCGCGGCTTTATAGGATTACGCGAAGTATTCCACGGCGTTGGCGAAGATCTTTAGCCCGTCGCCGACTTGGGCGGCTTCGCCTCGGGTCCAGCGGGGATGGTGGGTGGGGTCGATGTGGCGCTCGGGATGGGGCATTAGGCGATTCAGCCGCGCGGTCAGGTCTGGCACCCTCGCGGCCTGCAAACCTTGCAGTGCGGCTGTTGTAGGGATATGATAGTGTGCAGTACTCCCGTAATCCCTTGGAGACCGAGGCTTTCCCATTCCCCCGCTGCTTGCCGACACCGTGTCGGTCATTACACTCTCGTTGAGTTAACCGGGCTTTGTATCATGTTGTCTTCTCGTGCATGCAAAAACCAAGCGACACGAAAGGGGCCCTGGCGCTCCGTTGTGCGTGTTGGCTTGGCTGTCATCTTAGCGGAGTTGTTTGCATTCGCCCTGATCAAGGCGGGTCTTGGAGTTACTTGGTCCCTGGCTGTCAGTTGCACCGCTGGCACAGTTGCATTGACTGGGGCGGCGTTTTGGAGGTGTGCCCATCGAAGGATCACCATTGCAGTATGTCGGCTGACTGATCGGCGAACTTGGCAGTTCAGCCTCCGAACGCTTTTCCTCGTAACCTTGCTCTTGGTCGCAGTGCTCCTTGCGGTGATATGCGATTGCCTCTTGTTACCCCGAAGAGGGCCGTTCTGGACTGTCCGTGTCGGTGCGATAATGGCTGCAGTCGTTGTCGTATGGGTCTCGCTGATTGCCTTGCGGGCCTGGGCTCGGCGTCGTTATCAGTTCAGCATCAAGTCTCTACTGGTGACGTTCATTCCGGTCGCCCTGCTGGCCGCAGTAGTTGGCTGGTTGTTGGACGTTCGGAATGAGCGACAGTATCACACTTCACTGCAAATCGCTGTTCACGGGTTCAACAGAGAAGCTTTGCATGACCCGGTGGGCAGGAACCAGCCGCCACTTACGCAAGCAGAAGTCATCAGTGTAATCCAGGATTCGCTGCCGAGATTACGAGCGGAGGTGCGCACGGTGTACGAAAGGATCGCCCATAGCGGCTATCTTCCGGAAGGCGCAAGACTTTACCCGATCACGAAATTCACCACGAACCCGGGAGGGTCACGTAGGGTCTGGTGGGTCAATCTGGACGTGTCGCTCGGCGGGGGCTTCGGGTACGGCATGCGGATACGGGAAAACAACAACCCTTCCGCCTCGTCGGAAAAACCACTGCGCTAGCTCACCTACGGCAGGGCTCAACTCATACCGATCACCGATGAGAGGTGCGCAACTATCATGTAGGCAATCACCCTATTTCCAGGCACGTCGGCGTGCGGGCAACGCGCTGTTTTTGACTGTGGCTCGTACTAGACGTCAGTAAGAC
>CAYYOX010000780.1:0-1695 GCA_964473065.1 uncultured Planctomycetaceae bacterium
TGGCGGTGAACACGCCCGGGATGCCGGCGATCGTGTAGGCCAAGCTCAGGTCGCCGCCAAGGTCCACGTCTGTGTCACCGATCACATCACCCAAGCCGTGCTCGCCCTTGAGCGACATGGCGAACGTGCCGCTGATCGCCTCGTCGGTGTCCTCTTGGAACAGGCCAAGGTTATCGGCGTCGTCACCGGTGAGGATGCCGGACTTGGAACTGAGCACAAAGCCGGTTAGCGTGGCGCCGCCCGTGTCGATCACCAGACCATCGCCGGTGACAACCAGTTTGACGTCGGCTCCCGCGGCGGCTGCGGCGGAGTCCGGATAGGTTCCGTCGCCGAACAGGCCCGTGCCTAGCAGGGCGAGAATATCTTCGCCGGAGATCTTGCTATCGGCGTTGAAGTCGCCGTTGCCCCAGTTGGCCTCGGTCGTAACGCCGTCGCCGAACAGACCGGCTTGGAGGATGTTGAGGATATCCTGGCCTTCGACCTTGCGGTTGCCGTCGGTGTCACCCGGTGCGGCCTGGAAGACGCCGATCTGCACGGAAGTGGCCGAGTCGTCTGGTTGGGGACGGTTGACGTAGTAGATACCGTCATTACCCGCGTTGCCGAACCACATTCCGGCGCCGAGGTAATCGCCTTCGTTAGGCAGCGTACCGGCGGTGCCGTAGGAGAGCGGAACCGTGCCGCCGGGAGTGTCGGGTCCGAATTCGCCCCTGAATCCACCTTCCTCGGCCCCGAGACCCGTGTCCATGACGGTCAGAGCCTTGTCACCCCAGGTCGGTGCGCCGCCGGAGGTCATCGGTTTCAGACCGGTTACTTCCAAGGTGCCGGCGATCCAGGCCTGACCCGAGGCGCCGGGGATGAGGCTGCTTCCGTCCATCACGAGCGTGTCGTGCAGGTCGCCGGAAATGTCGACGTGCAGACCGGCTTGCGTGGGGCCGCCGTCATCGGCTTCTTCAGCCATTTCCAACTCGCCGATGATGGTGGCCGTACCGGGACTGGAACCGATGTCGATCATGCCGCGGACGAAGACGCTCACCGGCAGTGGAGTCTCCGGATCGGCGACCGAACCGAGTTGCGACCCGTCGCCGAGGTTCAGATTATTCACGTCCAGGGCGGTTGCCTGTTCGACGAAAAGAGTTACCCCGTCGGCCAGGGTCAGGTCGCCGAACTGGGCATCGCCGAGGGTGTTCGGCACGATGGTCGAGGTCTCGGTGACGAAAAGGTTCGCGCCGGGCAGCACCAGGGGTGAGGGCACCGTCATGAACTCGAACGTCGGGCCCGCGTACTGCACCACGGTAGTGGTGCCCCCGCCTGGCAGGACTCCGATGCCGCCCGTACCCCATGGGGCCCAGTCGTGCGTGATCTCGGGGGCGATCACGGTGCCAACCGGACCATTGATGTACTGGGCGCCGGCGCTATATCCGTAACCGGCCACGGCGTACTGCTTGCCCGCTTCAAGCCGCACCACTCCGTCTATCATCGGGCCGAGGAAAAACGCGCTGGCCCACGGTTCGACCGTCGTGTACGGCGAAGTCTCGTCGAAGTCGACCTGGCCGATGACTTGCGCTGTCTCCACGTCGAACAACTGGGTGGTCAGCGGGGAGCCCGCCGGGATCGTCCCGGTGGGAAGGCCGTCTAAATAGGCGGTATTGCCCAGTTGCGTGACGTCCATATCGACCAGGGGAGTGAACACTAACC
>CAYYOX010000780.1:1705-3386 GCA_964473065.1 uncultured Planctomycetaceae bacterium
AGATCGGCGCCGCTGACGCCGAACGTGTTGCGTTCGTCGAGGATGAATCGGGCGTCGCCGATCTCCAGCGTGTCGGTGATCGTCACTTCCTCGCTGACGGTGTTGGCCGTGCCGCCGTTGATGGTCAACTGCTGGATCTGGTTGCCGGCCGCGGCCAGATTGACTGCGCCTTGCTCGACGACCACGGTGCCGGCCGTGCCGTCGATGATCCCGGTCATGTTCAGCGTATAGTCATCGGTCGCCTGCAGGGTCAGCGTGTTCGCGCCGACAGCGATCGGACTGCTGACGGTTACCGTCACCGGACCAACTGCCCCGGCGCCACCGGCGGTTACCGTGCCGTCGGTCGAGACGATCACGCTGTTGTCGTATTGCACGGGCACGCCTGTGGTGGCGCCGGCGAGGACCAGTTCCCCGCCGCCAAGTTGCAGGGTAGCCAGTTCGAACGGGTTCGAGGCGTGCACGCCGATCAATCGGCCTTCCTGCACGTCGAAGGTAGCGTTTTGCATATTGATAGCGGGTTGGCTCACGACCATATCGCCGGCGCCGACCTTCGAAATGGTGACCTCGGCCAGACTGCCGTCGATCACGCCGAAATCGGTGGGCCCACCGGGATTGAAGCCGACGGCCGAAGGAAGACCCCAATTAAAAATGGTCGTGTCGACCGCCCCGCCGCTGTCGAAGCCGATCCCGACTGCCGAGATGGTCGTCAGCACTCCGCTTTCCATGGTCAGGGACCCGAACACGGCGCCGAAACCGTCGACTCGCAGGGTCGAGTCATCGCTAACGGTCACGTGCGTGCCAGCCGCACTGACGCTGCCGCCCGGAGTTCCGAACCCCAGCGTGGGGCCCTGGTACGATATCCGCATGCTGGTGAGTTCTTGATCCGGCAAGACACCGATACCGCCCCCACCCCACGGGGATCTCGTGTGGGTGATCTCGTCCGAGATCACCGTGCCGACCGGAACATTTAGGTACTGGGCCCCGGCGCTATACCCGTAAGCGACCACGGCATACTCGTTGCCCGCCAGAAGCGTGCGAGGCACAGCCAGATCGCCGAGGAAGAGCTGGGCATTGGTCGCCGTGTTGACCAGCGAGGAAGCCGAATTCTCGTCGAAGATCATCTCCTCCAGTATGGCCCCGCCGCCGGTGATATCGAACAACTGGATGGTTACCGGAGAGCCGGCCGGGATGGTTGCGTCGGACAAGGCGATCGTACTGCCAATTTGCGTGACGTCCATGTTCGCATTGGGCTCGAAGTATAGTCCCACGCCCGTATCGAAGGTGCTGGTGCTGGTGTATCCCGTAATGAAAGTCGGATCGTAGGCGAGATCCAAGGAGCCTAAACGGAGTTCGCCGCCGGCGAGGGTGATTGGCGATGTCCCCAAGGGGGCCAGATCATCCGCCATGAGCGTTCCGCCGGAGACGGTCACCTGCTTGCCGTAGAGCGTGTCGGCGCCTTCCAACTCCAGCGTACCGTCTTGCACTTCCCAATCGGCGCCGGCGCCGAGGTTGATCGGGCGAGTGGCGTTGTCGACCGTCCAGGTGCTGGGGCCGCCCTTGGCAATCGTTACGTCTTGGTTGTTGATGTTGATCGTTCCATAGTCGGTGGGTATCTGCGGGTCGAAGCCGATCAGGCCCGTGGTCCCCAGAGGAACCGTAGTGCCGTCGAATGTAACACTGG
>CAYYOX010000781.1:0-3384 GCA_964473065.1 uncultured Planctomycetaceae bacterium
TTTGGACATCGTGGTCACCGGCAAGTACGGCGGCCCGGTGTGGTTTGAGAATCAAACGAAGTAAAGAAGGAAATATCACCGTAGGTCAGGGCTTGCCCTGACGTTTACCTGTAAAGGAGGATCTAGGCTATGACCACTTCAACGAATTCGAAGCCGACGCGTCGGAGTTTTCTCAAGAGCACCGGCCGGCTGGCTGCCGCTTCGGCCTTGGCTACGGCGGCCGTGCCGCATGTCCATGCCGCTGAAGATAACACGATCAATGTGGCGTTGATCGGCTGCGGCGGGCGCGGAACGGGTGCGGCGGCCAACGCCTTGTCGGTTGCCAACGGGCCGATCAAATTGACGGCCATGGCCGACGTGTTCGCGAACCGGCTGGCCGGCAGCTACACGAACTTGAAGAACGCCCATGGGGACAAGGTGGACGTGCCCGAAGACCGCAAGTTCGTTGGCTTTGACGGCTACCAAAAGGCGATGGACAGTTTGAAGCCGGGCGACATCGCGATCTTCGCCACTCCGCCGGCCTTTCGTTGGGTGCATTTCGGCTACGCGATCGAAAAGGGCCTGAACGTTTTCATGGAAAAGCCGACCACGGTCGACGGCCCGAGCACGCGTCGCATGCTCGAACTGGCGGACAAGTCCGAGGCGGCCGGCCAGAAGGTAGGCGTCGGTCTGATGTGGCGTCATTGCCAGGCGCGTCAGGAGCTGGTCAAGCGCGTCCAGGACGGCGAGATCGGCGATTTGATCTCGATGCGGTGCTACCGCCTGCACGGGCCAATCGCCTCATTCGCCTCGTCCGTGAAGCCGGCGGGAATCTCCGAGGTGCTCTACCAGATCCAACGCTTCCACAGTTTCCTCTGGGCCAGCGGCGGCGCTTACAGCGATTTCTACGTCCACAATATCGACGAACTGTGTTGGATGAAGGGGGATTGGCCGGTCGAGGCGCACGCGTTGGGCGGACGTCACTACCGCCAAACGGGCGTCGACCAGAATTTCGACAACTATTCGGTCGAGTACACCTTTGCGGACGGCGCGAAAATGCACATGTCGGGCCGTTGCGTGGCTGGCTGCGAAAGCCGTTTTGGTGGCTATGCGCACGGTAGCAAAGGGCTCGGTAAGATCGATAGTAACCGTGGCAGCGTCGGCACGTGTTCGATATTCTCCGGCCAGAAGGAGAGCAAGGACGCGCTCTTGTGGCGTTCACCGGCCGTTGCCAATCCGTATCAGTTGGAATGGGACGAATTGGTCGATGCCATCCGTCAGGACAAACCATACAACGAAGCCCGTCGCGGTGCGGTCGCCAGCCTGGTTACGTCGATGGGCCGCATGGCCGCCCACACCGGGCGGACCGTCACCTACGACGAGATCCTAGCCAGCGACCACGAGTTTGCCCCGGATGTCGCCAAGCTCACCTCCGACGGGCCGGCCCCGCTGCCGCCGAATGCCGACGGCACTTATCCGATTCCCATGCCGGGGATCCAGACAAAACGCGAGTTCTAAGCGTTGCTTTTAACTCGGCGCCATTTCACGGCCACTGCTCAGCTCGATATAGGTCGACGCCTGGGTGAGGCCTTTCTCGAAGTGATCGAGAGAATGAATAAGGAATAAACGCATGACCCTATTGGCTCTTGGCACTCTTACACGCAACACATTTCTTCGAACTTGCGTCATGCTGCTTGCAGCCTTCAACGCGGGGGCCGTCTGTGCGAACGACACGCCCGGTTCGCCCAAGAAGAATGTCCTGTTGATCTATGTTGACGACCTGCGGCCGGAAATCAATTGCTACGGCCAGAGCAAGATTATCAGCCCGAACATCGACAAGCTGGCTGCCCGGTCGCTGGTCTTCAACCGGGCCTATTGCCAGATTCCTATCTGCATGCCTTCCAGGGTGAGCACACTGAGCGGCATGTATGCACGGTCTATGGGCCAGGGGCATTTGCGTAATCTCCTGCCCAAGGGCTTGCCGTCGTTGCCGGGACACTTCAAGGCAAACGGCTATGACACGATTTCGATAGGCAAGGTCTATCACTTCAACAACGACGATCCACAGTCATGGACCAAGCGTTATACGGACACTTTCCATGAGAAGCAGTACGTCTGTGACGGATGGGCTGCCGGCTACCAGTTGGAGGAGAACAGGAAGGGGCGGACTTATGCCAAGACGGGCAGGAATCTCGCGGCAATCACAGAATGCGTTGACGCGCCGGACAATGCCTATCCCGACGGAATCAGCGCGGACAACGCGATTACAGAACTGAGGAAGCACAGTAAGTCAGGAAAGCCGCTCTTCCTTGCTGCGGGTTTCTACAGGCCGCATTTGCCGTGGGTGGCGCCAAAGAAGTATTGGGATTTGTATAAGCGTGAAGATATAGATCTGGCGAAGAACCCGTTTTTTCCAAAGGACGCAATCACTCGAAATACTTGGGGCGACCTGAGGCATTACGGTGATCAAGAAATTAATGCCGCCAATATCAGTCCCGCGTTGAATGCTGACGAGTTTCCCGTCCTTTCTGAAAAGAAACAGCGCGAATTGATTCACGGCTACTGGGCCTGTGTTAGCTTCATGGATGCCCAAGTCGGGCGCATACTTGACACACTGGATGAACTGGAAATGACCGACAATACCGTAGTCGTGTTCGTCGGCGATCACGGCTGGCAGCTTGGCGAGCACAAGCTATGGTCGAAGTGCAGCAACTACGAGGAGGCCGTCCGAGTGCCGTTTATGGTGGCTGCGCCGGGCATAACCACCGGTGACAAGACCGAGGCCCTGACGGAACTGGTCGATATCTATCCGACCCTTTGCGAACTGACCGGCTTGGCCATCCCGGAGCATGTGGAAGGGACAAGCATGATGCCGTTGCTGGGGAATCCCTCACGTCCGTGGAAAACGGCGGCATTCAATATCTGGGGTGGCGCAAGGTCCATGCGAACGGACCGATACCGCTTGACCGTGTATAACAAAGCAATTCCGAAGGGAAACACGTACCAATTGCCGGGCCAGGGGCGCTACGAACTCTACGACTACCAGACAGATCCGGCCGGCAACGTGAACATCGCCGTTTACCCAAAGAACAAGGAATTGCTCGACACACTGATCGCCCGGATGGATGCCGGCTGGAAGGCCGCACGCCCAGATAATAAATGAGTCCGCATAAGGAAAAACGGCCCCGGCTGCGTTGACGCTCTCCAGGGAGTTTCTATAATATGGAGAGACTCGGCAATAGAGTCTCGTTTGCCAAGGGGCGAACGGCCCGGTCGGGGTGAGAGTTAACCGAACACAGAGCAGACAAACGCAAGGAGATTTGACGGATGGGCAATGTGAATGAACTGACGGATGCCAATTTCGAGGCCGAGGTCCTGCAATCAGACGCACCGGTGCTGGTCGCA
>CAYYOX010000782.1:0-3373 GCA_964473065.1 uncultured Planctomycetaceae bacterium
GATCATGCCACGAACGTAGAGGCTCACCGGGTTGGGATCTGCCGGATCGACCGAGCCGATTTGTGCCCCGTCACCGAGGTTCATATCCTGCACGCTCAGGGCCGGCCCCCCCTTGACGACGAGCGTTACGCCGTCGGCCAGCGTCAGGTCGCCGAAGGTGGCGTCGCCGAAGCCGTTGGATACGAGAGTGGAAGTGTCGGTGACTACCAGATTCGTGTTGGGGACATCGGCCGCCTGGGGAGCAGCGCCGCCGGAGAAGAGCGTGGCGATCTCGTTAAGCGTGCCGCCGGTCCCGTCGGTCAGTGTCCGGTCGTAGACCCTGAAATCGTCCATCAGTCCGTCGTAGCTCCTCCAGAAAGTATCGGCGGAAAGCCCGATTTGCAACAGCGTAGCTGGGTGCCAGGACCAATCGGCGGGCGTGGCAAGCGAGGCTTCCAAGGCCCCGTCGAGATACAACGAATTCGTGCCGCCGCCGACCCGGTTGTAGACGAGCGCCACGTGGTGCCAGTTGTCGTCGTAGACGTTGGCCGCTCCGGCCAGATCACCTTGCGCCTGTTTGTTCACGATCCCACCCGGATCCGTGTAGAGCACAAAACCATTGCCCAGCGCGCCCTGCCGACGGTCGAACAGGATCGCGTAATCTGGCCCCCCGGGGGCGCCGGCCACTTCGCCGGCTGACTTCATCCAGAACGAGAGTGTGCCTTCCTCAGGAAGATTGAAGTCGTCGTGGGGCGCAACCGTGAACCCGCTACGTACCATGGAGTCGAAATCCATCAGCCCCTCGCGGGTCATCCCGCCCGCATCGGTAGCCACATCGAGCCAGCTCGTCGAGACGTTGGTTCCGGAGTGATCGTTGCCGCCGGGGCTGGTGTCGGCAATCACATCGCCGATCGGGGCCTCTTCAAAGTCGTAACGGGCAATCAGCGAAGGGTCCAAGCCCGACGGGCCGGAGGCCGTAAGCGTTCCGCCGGCCAGCGTGAGCGTGGCGGCGTCCAAGAGGTGCGAATCGCTTCTTATCGAAAGCGAGCCCCCTTCGATTTCAAACTTATTCTCGCCCAGCGTCAGGCTGGAGGTGATCGCCACGTCATTTCCGACGGTGGCGACCGTGCCGCCGAGGACTCTCAGACTGCCAACGGAACTGCCGCTGGCCGAAAGCGTCACGGTGGCGCCCTCGTCGACCCGGATCCCGCCGCTGCCGCTGATCTGCCCGGCAATATCGAGGCTGTAATCGTCGGTGGTGATCAACTTTACGGTCGTGGCGTCAGCCAAAGTCATCCCCTTGGGCTCGGCGCCCGTGTTACCCAACTCGACGGTCAATCCCGAGGTGCCGCTGTTGCCGGCGCCGGCGGTAATCTTACCACTGGTGGCGACTTCCACGGCGTTGGCGCTGTAGTCCACGGGCGAGGTGGCCCCAACATGGGCGGCCAGCAGCAGATCACCGCCGCCCAGTTTCAGCGTGGCGGAGCCGAAGGGATTCGATCCGTGGTAGCCGATCAGGTTGCCCTGCCGGACATCGAACGTGGCGCCGTCGAGATTCAGCCCTTCCTGGTCCAGGACCAAGTCGATCGGCCCCGTCTTGACGATGTTCACCGTCGCTCCACCGCCGTCAATCGAGCCGACGTCCGTGGCCACTTGCAGGTCGAAGCCCACTTCCGTAGCAAGCGGGGCCAGTTCAATCGTGGTTCCGTCAAAGGTGACCGGTACACCGGCGGTGGTCAGGATGCCCTCTTTGAGCGTCAGCGGGCCGAACGGCACGGTGCCTATGGCCGCGATATCCAGCTTGGAAGTGGCGCTTACCGTTAAGTTGACGTGGCTCATGTTCAGGCTCATGTCCACCCCGGTTTCAACGACCTGGATGCCGGCCGCGCCGAGCCGGTTGGGAGAATCATCACCGCCGACGAGGACTTGGAAACTCTCGCCGGTGACATCCGAGAACTTGTAGACGTTGATTCCGTCGCCGTCGTCGGTCAGATCGAAGCCGTCGAAACCGGCGTTGCCAGCCTTGACGCCGATCGGCACGGCGGCCTCGGCGCCGAGTTGGATGCTGCCGGTTAGCACTCCGCTGAGCCCGTGGGTGAGGTAGACGTAGATGTCGTAGGTGGTGAACTCATCGAGTCCGCTGAGGTTAAGCTGTGCGGGCGCAAGGGCAAAATCGTTCGACTCTATATAGCCGTCCATGAGGTTCTCGTTCCCCAACCCCGGCTCCAGCTCGGTGGGGTACCTCGAAAACCAGGGGCCGGTAGTCTGAAAAGTGATCTCCGCGGTCGTACCTCCATTGCCCGTAACCGGCACGGGGCCGATCAAGGTGTCGGCAATCCAAGTCGTGTCCACGTCGTTGAAGCTTCTCCGCGGCACCAGCCCGGCGGTGGCCCCGTCAATCGGGCTGCGAGGGCCGTTCCACTCAACGGTAAAGTTCACGTTGATCGCCTTCCCCGGTCCGCTCAGGCCAAGGGTTCCGCCGGCCAGTTCGACTTCGGAGGCCCCGCCGAGCGGATCGGCGCCGGCCATCTCCAGCGTGCCTTCGGCGACGACCAGCTTCGTATTGCCGGCCACGACGTCGCCGGGGTTCGAGTTGTCTAAGACGAGCGTTCCCGCACCTTGCTTAGTGAACACACTTCCGGCAACACCGCCGTCGTCGAAAGTGCCGACCGGCAAGGGACCGCCGGTGCTAAGGGTGGTGCTTCCGGCCGTCGTAAGCGATTGGATGGAACCGCCTCCACCGATCGTCAGCGCGGCACCGTCGAGCAACTCGACCGTGCCGCCGGCCGCATTGAGCGCTGCGGCATTCACCGAGCCGGCGATGTTCAGTGTGGCGTCGGGGCCAATGCTCAGATCCTTAGTGATCGCCAAATGACCGCCCATTTCGATGTTCACCACGGCATCGTTCTCGATCGACAGCGAAAGGGCCGCTTCGGCGTTCTGCACGGCGCAGATGCCCGCCGGCACCGTGGTAAAGGCATAGCCGTCGGGAATCGAACCGAGCGTCTGGCCGCCGTCCCAGTGCGAGTCGTCTCCTGCACCGAATTGCCAGGTCGAGTCGGCCCCGTCCCAAGTCAATGTGCTGATTACCGTATCGGAGAGGGCCCGAAGCTCGGCAAACCCCAGGAATTCCGCCAGCGTCGTTTCCACGCGGAGGTACTGTCCGGAAACCGTGCCCGGCAAGTCGATCATGTCATCGTATTGGGCCATCGTGCGGATCTCGCTGAAGACCTCGTTTCGATCGGAGTCGAGCACCGAAAGCTTGTACTCCGACGTGACCTGGGCATCGGTGCGATTGAAGAGCTCGAGGTAGTCCAGGTTGAACTCGATTCCCAAGTCGATCTCGAGGAACTGCCCGATCCCCGCACCGGCCGAATGGTACGTCGATGCGTTG
>CAYYOX010000783.1:0-3365 GCA_964473065.1 uncultured Planctomycetaceae bacterium
TTGTACATGAACTTATTGTGAAAACAATATGTTAGCTGTGACAAAGTAGAAGTAGGAGTGCTGCAGTGTTTGAATGGATAGCAACGTTACTGGGACTGAGGCCAAAGACCACCGGCGTGACCGCAGCCATGGAAGGCCGGTTGGCTGACAAGCTCGAATCGCTGCTGGCATCCACCGCGAATGCGATAGTGGGCGTGCAGTCAGACGGCAGCATTGCCCTTGTCAACCCACAGACGGAGAAGTTGTTCGGCTATCTGCGCGACGAAGTCCTGGGCAAATCCGTCGAGTTCTTGCTACCCGAGATATTCCAGCCAGGCATACTCGGACGCCGCACTCTTTTCTTACTCGACCCAGAGACGCGGCCGATGGGTGAGGGATTGGAGCTCCATGGCCGAAGGAAGGATGGGACCGAGTTCCCGGCGGATGTTGGCGTGAGCCAGTTCAAGCACGAAGAGCTGGTGGCCGTGTTCTTCATCAGAGACATGACAGACATTCTGCAGGCAGAGCAGGCCCTGCTGGAGTCGAGGGAAGAGCTCCGCGTGATCATCGAGACCGCCCCTGACGCCATGGTCATCGTTGACAGCGAAGGCCAGATCCAGCTCGTCAATGCCGAGACCGAGAAGCTGTTTGGCCATACGCGGGAAGAGCTGTTGGGACAGGCCGTGGAGATGTTGATCCCGGAGGACGTTCGAAGCACGCACCGCAAGCACCTTGCTGGTTACTTCGCTAACTCCCGGGTGCGGGCGGCGGGGCAAGGCATGGAGCCCCACGGGCAGCGCAAGGATGGCAGCGTATTCCCGGTGGAGATCAGGCTGAGCCCGTTACACACCAAGGAAGGCATACTCGTCTCAAGCGTCATCCGGGACGTTACCGAGCGCAAGCGAGCGGAGAGGGAGCGAGAACGGCTGTTGCACAACACAGGCGAGCGGGTGAAGGAACTGCGTTGCATGTATGGCGTGGCGGAATCGATCCGCAAGCGTGAGACGCTGGAGCAGGTCTGCGAAGACGTTGTGGCGCTGATCCCTCCTGGCTGGCATTACCCGGAGATCGCGCGTGGCCGAATCCGTTTCGACGATCAAGAATTCGTCTCGCAGCCATTCGAGGAGACCGAATGGCGGCAGAGCGCGGACATCGTCATCGGGGACAAACCGTGCGGAACGGTCGAAGTGTTCTACCTCGAAGAATGCCCCGAGCTGGACGAAGGGCCGTTCCTCAAGGAGGAACGCGACCTGGTCGACGGCATCGCCCGGACTTTGAGCGAGGCCATGGAGCACGAGAAAACCCGGAAGGAGCGGGAGCGGTTGATGTCCGCCATCGAGCAGGGCACCGAGGTCGTGGTGATCACCGACCCCGAGGGCACGATTCAATACGTCAACCCGGCCTTCGAGAAGATCACGGGGTACACCCGCAAGGAGGCCATCGGTCAGAACCCGCGCATCCTCAAGAGCGGGGAGCAAGACGACGCGTTCTACAAGGAGCTGTGGGACACCCTCACGCGCGGCGAGACGTGGAGCGGGCGACTCGTCAACAAGAGAAAGGATGGAACGTTGTTTACCGAAGAAGCAACGATTTCACCCGTTTTCGACAGCGGAGGGAAGATAATCAACTATATCGGAGTCAAGCGTGATGTGACAGAACAGCGTATCCTCGAAGCACAATTGATTCAAGCGCAGAGAATGGAGACAGTTGGACGGCTGGCCGGGGGTGTGGCCCACGATTTTAACAACATGCTGAGCGTGATAATTGGATCTGCCGAAATGGTCATGACCAGGGACGATCTTGATGATTCAATGTTGAGAAAATTACAGCTGATCAAAGAAGCCGCCGAACGCTCGGCTGAAATCACCAGTCAACTGCTGGCATTTTCCCGCAAGCAGGTCATTGAGCCCAGGGTGGTCAAGCTTAACCCGCTGATTAAGGATATGGAAGAGATGCTTGGCCGGTTGCTGGGCGAGGACATTGACATCCTGTCTGTTCCCGAAAAGGAGATCTGGAATACAAAAGCGGACCCCGGGCAGATCCACCAGATAGTGGCCAACCTTTGCATCAACGCCCGTGACGCCATGCCGAAGGGGGGCAAACTGACCATCGAAACCGCCAACGTCACAATTGATGAAGCATATTGTCAGGGGCATGCCGGATTTGTTCCTGGACGCTTTGTAATGCTGGCTGTCAGTGACAATGGTATCGGTATGGACAGGGAAACCCTGTCACATATTTTCGAACCGTTTTTCACCACAAAGGACGAAGATAGGGGCACGGGTTTGGGGCTTGCCTCAGTTCACGGCATCATTAAGCAGAACAACGGATTCATCAATGTGTACAGCGAATTGGGACATGGGACGACGTTCAAGCTTTTTTTTCCCCAGAGTGTAGAAGAAGCGGAAGAAGCAGAGACAGCTGTTGAAACGCCAAAGCCTATAGAAACCGTTTGGATTCTTCTGGTTGAAGACGAAGAAATGGTGCGCAATCTTGCCAAGATGATGCTGGAGGAGATGGGACATAGGGTCCTGGTGGCAGGAACTCCGAAAGAGGCGCTGGCGCTGTGTGAAGAGGGCGGGATGGATATTGATCTTCTTTTATCCGATGTGGTGATGCCTCAAATGAGCGGCAAAGAGTTGAGAGAATTGATTGAAGCCCTTAAGCCGGGAATCAAGACGCTTTTCATGTCCGGTTACACATCCAACGTCATCGCCCGCCATGGCGTGGTGGAAAAGGGAATGCATTTTATTCAAAAACCATTCAGCATGAATGAGCTTGCGAGAAAAGTGCGCGAGGCAGTTGAGCAATGAAATGGCTGCATCAGTGCCTGGCTTGAAGAAGTTGGGAAGTTGACCTGGTTTGGGTGCATGCCGAGGAGAGCCAGGGTTCTGATCGAGGGGGTGTGGTTCGCCAATATTCGATCGCCTTTGAATCCAAGAGGTTGAAGAGTTCCGACTGAAACGACGAAAACCCCTCAGGCATGGCCCTCCCCATCGACTATCCTGACATGATGTACCGAATCCTGGCAGCCGTCGCCTACGCCATCTGCTCGCTTCTGAGATCTCGCGTCGAGCTTTCGATTGAGAACGCCGCCTTGCGCCATCAGCTCGCTGTTCTGAAGCAGAGACGACCACGGCCTCGGTTCCGCGATAGCGACCGACTGTTCTGGGTTCTGCTTCGCCATGTCTGGTTGGGCTGGGCCGACGCTCTCATTGTCGTCAAACCCGAAACTGTCATCCGGTGGCATCGTGCCGGCTTCCGCGCCTACTGGCGGTGGAAGTCACGGCGAAAAGGGCGGCCGCGGTCGGATCGCGAGATCCGCGAGCTGATCCGTCGCATGGCGACCGAGAACTGTTGGGGTGCGCCACGGATCCACGCCGAGT
>CAYYOX010000784.1:0-3348 GCA_964473065.1 uncultured Planctomycetaceae bacterium
CCAGAAAGCCCTTGCGTTCACCTATAGATATTCATCCAAACTTGGAACTACTGAAATTGGTCGTGGACGGCCCGCGTGGTCGCCAGTCGCATTCCCTCGAGATCGGTATCCTCACTGAGCAGATGACCGACGCGCGCTGCGTACAAGCGTTTGGTTGACCCGGTCGATGGTAAAGTCGAGATGTGGCGCGGTGGTTTAGGCTTCGTCATAGTCCTGTTTCCGGGTTTCCCCCGTTGTGCCTCGATTCATGGCACACTGACCGAGGCGCGTAAGCTGGCCGCCGTCGCTCCGAAGAATCGGTGGTTGTGTCGGACTTGTCGCCAAGATAGTCACATCGAAGATCCCGCCGAACCTGCCTGCAAGTACCTGCTGATTCCTCACTGTTCGGTGGCCCCACTTCAACCTCCCGACCAACGGTATCGACCAGCTCCCCGGCAGCTCCAGCAACCTGACCGGCCACTCCAGGCCCTACAACTCCGGGGACGATACCGACAACCGGCTGCCGTATCAAACAGTGGCGTTCACTGAGCGGTTCAAGTAGATGGTATCGGTTGCCCCTTGAAAACGGGCCACGTGACACTGTCACATTTACTTGACCGCGCGCCTATATATAGATGTCCGCAGTTACATGGCAGAACTAGGATGCAGTACGATGATCGCAAATCGGCGAATCCAACCCACCTTGGCAGAGTTGGGGCGATTCTTCGCCGCGTTTGCGGGCAAGTTTCGCAAAACGATTGTGAAATGTGAAAGTGTCCCCTCGCCGATGATCACGATTCAAACGAAAGAATGGCACAAGGCTACTGCACGGTGTGCCCACATCGATGGGAAATGAATGGATAAACTTTGAAGACATGAAGTTGTCGTTGTTTGAACATCTGGGCAAGGATCCCCGGTGGACCCAACCTGCAATCACTGCAGGCAACGGCTGAACTGCTAGAGCTGAGCATGATGCTGGGAACGTTCGTATACAGCGTAATTATCGAGCGAGGAAATACGAAATGCCACGGTCACATTCGTTCCAAGTAACCGACGTAAAGCCGTTGGGAATGCTGAGAGTAGAGACCGTTATGGACAACTTCAGGGACCCACGCATTCACTATCTGTCAACGTCATCGGCCGATTCGTTTCAGTGCCAGTTCGGTGCAATTAAAGTTGTCATTTCGGCCCACCCGGGATACGTGGAGTTCCGCATTACGGAGAGCCGGCGCGCTGTCGCTCAGAGACAGCGCCAGGCGGCAGCATAGGAAAACTCTTTGTTGAGCAAAAGGGAACATCATGCTACACATCGTTACCGATGATGAACCAGCGCACGGCCAAGAGTCCGTGCAGGTCAGTGAATCCTACGTCTTCGAATTGACCAAGAAATGCCAGGAACCGGGCCTAGTGATCGAGAACGCTGCCCTGACAGCAGCTCTCTCGACGGTGGGCGTTGCCAAGAGTCTGTCGGCCTCTGATCCCTTTGAACCGTCCCAGATGCACTTTGACGAAATCTCCATCGGTGTCATTACCGCTAACACCGACCCACGCGTGTTGCACTGGCATCCCCAACAAATTGAGGTCTACGCGATCTTCTTCGGTGATGCCGAGTTTCTGTGTAAGTATCAGTGGGATGATGTTGGTTGGGTAGCTCACCGCGCCGCTCCCGGGAGAGTGCTCATCGTCCAACCGCAGGTGTGCCATTGGTTTCGTTGGAAGTCAAGAGCCGGCTTCGCGTATGTCTTCAAGGCGCCACAGATCGCTGGCGTCGGGCCAAATCTGGCTGGTGAGGTGGTATGTACCAGAGGCTGTCCGCATTTCAATAACGGGTGCGTGCTTCCGGCCGAATACGATCTACCAAAGCGAAACGTGGCTTGATCGTAAATGCCGGTGTGAGTCGCAGTGGTCTTCAACGGCCTGCGAAGCACTGGATTGCTCTTTCCCGGTCTCGATGCAAGGAACTCGCGAGAAAGCTACGTCCACGTATCCTCGCGGCCTTACAACAGATCCTGGCGGTGCCAGTCATGGCCAAGCAACCAGCTCACAAGATTCGTTTGGGACGTATCAAGGCAACCATATGGGAAAACGAAACCCCGAACGGAACTCGCCACAACGTCACGGTCAGCCAACTCTACAAGCACCGTGACGAGTAGAAGGATTCGACCAGTTTCGGCCGAGATGACCTGCCCTTGGTTGCCAAAGTGGTAGATCAGGCTCACAGCTACATCTTCGGCTGCAACCAGTCATGAAGGTTTCCCGAGGCCGTGAAGGTTCTCTTGACCGCACCGCACCACTGGCCTCGAAACCACGCCTCTGTCCTTTCCAGGCATTCCTCCTGGCATTTTGAAAGGCGAGACGAGAAAATAGGACTCATCGGCAAGGAGTTGCGGCAGATTCCTTTTTGATAGGCGGCCTGTGGCAGATTTCGAACGTTCATTGACTTGGCCCGCCTTTGCAGCTTCGATGTGTCGGGCCGATGTGACCAAGGCGCCTATCGGAGACATCAACGGCCGGCAAGCAGCCTGAACGGCATTCGTAAGGTGTACATCAACGCTCGACGAGACCCCACGAACGATCGGAAGTGTACTAGTCATCCAGGGGGTCATGTCGGAAGGTCACCACCTGTGGAAGCACCGTCAGCCGCGTGTCCTTGTAGCGGTTCGGACGATGTTCTCCCTTGATCGTGAGATCAGTCGCACATCGAGAGTCGCGTTGATGGGTTCGCGGCCTGAGATGTGAGAATCTATCGCCCACCCAGCCCGATGACTGTACAATGCGACTAAGGACCGAACACGACCTAAACGCCAAAGACTTGTGAGCAGCCACGCTGGCACGGCGGCCACTGGCGTGGTGTGTCTTCCAATCAACAAAAAAAGGGTCGACAACCGTCGCCAGGAGTAATCCGGCCTGCGGCGCGTACATTTACCCCTCCGGAGCCGTCCACCTCGCGATCTTCGTGGGGATTGACTATTGGAGCGGACACATTTCTGAAAGAAACTGGAAAACCCTAAACCATGTGAGAACGATGGATGCGATTGCTGATCGCGACATAGAAGCGGTCTGGGCGTGTCACACTTTTCTATCTGCTCGGAATAGACTATAGCCAACCTACCGTTTCTGCGTATTGAGCGTCTTGTAACAAACGGGAAGATTCGCGCGTTTCGGGCAACCTGAGCCTGGTTTACAAGAGGGGGAATAGGTTGCGTGCGGTATTTGGGTTGCGCCGGTTCTATCTAAGACCGGATGGCCTCAGGCAAGACATAGAAAACGGGGGTGTCAGGAAGACAGAAAGCTGATGAACCACTGGCTGGAATTCGCCTTGTGTCCTATTCGCGTTGCACTACCGGAAAGGTCAGCCATTCCCAAAGA
>CAYYOX010000785.1:0-3348 GCA_964473065.1 uncultured Planctomycetaceae bacterium
GATCGCCGAGCATCTTCTTGATGCCGCCGGCCAACTCGTCGATGGCCTCGTCGCCCTCGACCTTGACCTGTTGCGTAAGGTCACCTTCGGCGGCCGCACTGACGACCTCCAGAAGTCCGTCGACCTTGTTACGCAGGATCTCAGCCTTTTGGGCTTCGTCGGCCGCCTGTTGACGCTCGAGATCGGCCTGTTCTTCCTGACGCTTGCGCTCGGTTTCGGCCAGTTGACGTTCCTTCTCGGCCTCTTCGTCCTTGCGCTTCTGCTCGGTTTCGGCCAATTGGCGTTCTTGCTCGGCCCGTTCGGCTTGGGCCTGTTGCTCGCGTTCGGCCGCTTCCTTGACGTCGTTCATGGCCTTGCCGGTGGCTTCGGCCGCGGTGTTCAGGGCCTCGGCGACCTTACCCAACTCATCCTTGCGGGACGTGTCGAGCCGTTGGCTATAATCGCCCTCGGCAACCGCTTGCATGGCAACGACGGTCTTGTTCAGCGGCTGAACGATGCTACGCGCGGTGAAGAAGGCCAAGCCGAATCCGGCGACGGCGCCGATGCAGATCAGGATGATGATCGCCCGGTTGGCGGCCTCCTGGATGTTGATCACTTCCTCGCCGGTTCGCGCGGAAAAGGCCTCGGCCAGCACGCCGATCGTTTTGAGATCTTCGTCACATGTGACGATGTCGGCGGCGACGACCAATTCATCTTCGATGACGCGTTCCAGTTCGATCGTGTACTCTTCCAAGGCCTCTTCGATCGTGGCCAGCTTTTCCAGGTCGCCCTCTTCCTCTTCCTTGTTCATGGCTACCTTGGGAACGAAGTGCTTGATAGCGGCCAGATAGGCATGCAGTTCGCCCAGTTCGGTCTCCATCGTGGCGATCCGGTCGACGTGCTTATCCAGCAGGAACTGGACCTCGGCGTGCGCGAGTCGCAAGGCGAGCATTTCCGCCTCGGCGATGGCCTCGACCATTTGGGTCTGCATGGAGATCGCGGCGGTCGACGCCCCGGAGGATTCCAACTCGTCCAGGTCGCCTTCGTGTTCGTGCAACACTTCGGCCAACGTCTCGTCGACCGTCTCACCCAGTTCATCGAGCGATTCCTTATACTTCTCGATTTCGTGGAACTTCTCGACGATTTCGCTGTTGGAAAGCTTATAGTCCTCGATCGCCTTCTCGATGCGGTCGAGGACTTCCCGTTCGACGTCGTCGATCTTCCAAGAGCGAATCATTGCCAAATCGGTTACGTATTCTTCCATGAGGGCCTCGGCCCCTTTGAGGACCTCCTCGCCCTTGACAGGGTCCTCGATGCCGACCAAGAGGAATTCCTTACCCAAGGCATCGATTTCACCCGTCATCATGTCGAGTTCCATGGTGGCCGTTTCGAGCCGGCCCATGGTCTGTACGGCACTCAGTTGCACGTAGCCCGTGATGCCGATCAGCAGGATCACCGCGATGGTAGCGCCGAATCCCCAGTACATCTTGGCGCCCACGCTCATGCGGCTGAAGGCGCCGAACTTCCAGGCGGCCACTGCCAATGCGACAGCCAACCCAAGTCCGAAGAGAATGTAGGGCAGGCCCGCATTGGCCGTCTCGGCCGCGGCCAGATTGGCCTCTTCCACCTCGACCTCGCGATGTCGGGCCGTGTCGAGTTGGGCCAACTTGGCCGGGTCGATCAGCACGGCCGGTTCGGCGTGCGTGACTTCAAGTGTGTCATGGTCCGAGCTGTGCGCGGCCACTTCGCCGTGCGCCGGAGCTTCGCCCTGGGCGGGTGTTTCGCTGGGTGCCGGGGCTTCGCCGTGGCTGTCGGTCGCGGCTGTCTCGCCGTGTCCGGTTGCCGGGCCGCCCGTGTAGGCCAGTAGCGTGGCCATCTCGGGATGCTCGCCGAGCCAGTTGACGGTTCCACTTTCGAGATCATAAACGGCGCCGACAATCTTCAGCGTGCCGGCCTCGACCCGCTTGCGCGTGGCCGGGCTGACCTTCATCAGATCGTCGATCGATTGCCAAACGTTGGCCTCGACGGCGGCAGGAACGAGGTCCTTGCCGTGTACGCCCGGATGGGCTTGTTCGGCCGCCGCAACCGCCGGAGCGATGTTGTCGACCAGTGACGGGATGCTGCCGTGAAGCTCGGCGCCGGTTACCACGGCCGTGACCGCACCACAGCCGGTGTGGCCGAGCACGATAAACAGCGGCGTGCCGAGGTGGTCGACGCCGTATTCGATCGAACCGACTTCGTCCACATCGCAGACGTTGCCGGCCACGCGAATCGTGAAGATATCGCCGATCCCCTGGTCGAACACTCGCTCGACCGGCACGCGGGAGTCGGAGCAGGCAATCACGGTAGCGAACGGATTTTGGCCGCTGGCCGTGTCGTGCCGTCGCGACTTGTCGCTAAACGGATGGACCGACGTATCGGTGGCATATCGTTCATTACCGGCCTGCATGGCGAGCAAGGCCTCGTCGGGATTGGTCGGACGCGGACCCACGTCGACGGAATGCCCGGAGCTGCCCTCGGCATGTCCGCCGTCGTGGTTTGGTCCGCTCGTATAGGCGAGAAGCTTGGCTTTTTCGGGATGTTCGCCCATCCACTCGACGCTACCGTCTTCGATGTGGTAGACGCCGCCGATGACCTTCAGCGTGCCGGCAGCCACTCGCTCGCGCGTGGCGGGGCTCGACTTGAACAGGTCGTCGATCGACTGCCAGACGTTCGTTTTGATGGCGGCGGGAACGAGGTCCTTGCCGTGCATGTCGGGGTGAGCCTTTTGGGCCGCTTCGATGGCCGGCTTAATGTTGTCGACCAGCGGCGGGATGTTGCCGTGCAACTCGGCGCCGGTGGCTACTGCCGTGACCGCCCCGCAATGCGAGTGGCCCAAGACAAGCATGACCGGTGTGCCCAGGTGATCGATGCCGTACTCGATCGACCCGATCTCGTCGGTGTCGCAGACGTTGCCCGCAACACGAATCACAAACACGTCGCCCACGCCCTGGTCGAACACGCGTTCGACCGGCACGCGGGAATCGGAACACGTGATCACGGTAGCAAACGGATGTTGCCCGTTCTCGGTCGTGTCGGTCATTCGCTGGGCGTCGGTCCGCGGATGGATCGATGTGCCCGAGGTGTACCGCGAGTTGCCATCCTGCAAAAGCTGAACGGCTTCATCGGGGGTTACTCCGGGGCCGTCCTCGGACGCTCCTAAGAAGACGGGAATGATCAGGAGGATCCCGATCGTACACAGCACTCGACTCCAACTAACAAGCTTGCCTCGACTCATCACAAAACCCCTTTCAAAAAAACTGGAACTGAAAATGTCCTTGTGTCCTACTGCTGTTGCACTGAATCCCGCCATTGTGGTATAGGTTCATG
>CAYYOX010000786.1:0-3339 GCA_964473065.1 uncultured Planctomycetaceae bacterium
TCACAATATGTACGGCCAGTTGCTCGGCGAGTTGGGTATGGTCGGGGCCGTGGTATTCGGATTGATGGGGCTAGGTATTGCTCAAAACACACTCGAAGCCCGAAGAATCACTCGCGGACTTCGTGGCACTGACGACCTCTTTGCCTGGCGGGCGATTCTGGCCGCGTCGGCCTCGTACTTCCTACTAATGTTCATGGGCTGGGGATTCAACTTCCTCTTCTGGCACGTCTGGCTCTGGTTCGGCGGCTTTCAGATCATTGCCCTATACTGCCTTAAGCAGACAAGGCAATTCGCGTCAGAACATGAGGATATCCAGTACGCTTCTGAATTCTTGGGCGGCACCTACAACGAGAAACAACCTTGCTAGCTAATCCCACAAACACCCGTACCGACCAGAAACGGGTTCTCGCGGTCGTGAGACACCCGGTCGGCGGAGTGCGCACGCACATCGTATACACGTATGCCATTCTGATGCAGGCGGGATATCGCTTTACGTTCGTGATTCCGGACTGCGAGCATTATGCTACGTTTCGCGACGATGTCTCGTCCTGGGACGATGTGCAAATCGTGGGCGTACCCCATCGCGATCGGCATCAGTTCAAACCGATCTTCCGCCCGACGGTTCGCAGACTGCTGAAGCGAAACGACTTCTGTCTGATTCACTCGCATGGCCTTCAGGCGGCGATCCCGTCGATGGTCGCCAATATCGGCGTGGGCTTGCCGCACGTGATGACGTCGCAGGATGTCTTCGACCGCGTCGAGACCTCAGGGGTCGTCCACCACTGCAAATTGTACGCGTTGGGACAGCTTCTCCGCCGGCTGGATGTCTTGGTCGCCGTCAGCGAGGATACACGAGAGGACCATTTGCGGCACCTTCCCGTTTTGAGGAAAGGCCCCTGCCGCTTGGAGACCATCCACAACGGTATCCCAATTGACCAGTTTACAGGCCCCAACGGCCATCCTCCGGCCAACCTGCGGCAACGGCTTGGTATTGGCCCCGATGTTTGCCTGATGGGCTTTTTGGGACGGTTCATGCAGCAGAAAGGGTTCCGCGTCCTCATGGATGCCCTTTCGCTCTTGATTCAGCGCGACGATGTCCGACCCTTCCATCTCGTCGCGGTCGGTTCCGGTGACATGCTGGTGAATTACCAAGCCGTGTTGAAAGAGCGTCCCGAGGTGTCGGCCTGCATCACATTTTTCGAACACACGCCCAACGTGGCGCCGATACTCCGGGAGTTGGATCTGCTGGTGATGCCGTCGCTCTGGGAAGCGCATCCCCTGCTGCCGATGGAAGCCATGCTAGTCGGCGTGCCTGTGGTCGGGACAAGTTGTCTCGGCCTACGCGAGGTGCTGCGCGACTCCCCATCGACGATGGTGCCGCCGAACGATGCCAAGGAACTGGCACGTGCCTTGGGCAAGACCGTCTCTACTCCGTGGAAAGACGCGGCCAAGAAATATATCCCGAGGGCGAAGGAACGTTTCGACGTTCGACACACGGCAGACAAGCTCTTGAATCTCTTCGAGGAGGTGAGAAGTAAGAAGTGACGAACTTCGACTTTTCGAATCCAGATGACATCCCGTCCGCACACGGAACAACTATAACTGTTGTAAATCCCGCTTACACCGCCCCAACCGAAGCGTCGCCAAAGACGATGCGCTGCAGGACACGGCACAAGCCAAGCCAGTGACGGTTAGACGTACCTAACAAAGCATGCCTGAACAAAACGAGAAACGCCAGATAGCGATCAACGGGGCCGCCAATGCCAGCCACATGGCGGTCAAAGTGGTGGTGATGTTCTTCGTCACCCCGATTCTCGTCCACGGTTTGGGGGACGTGCGGTACGGTGTCTGGATGTTTGTCAGTTCCATTATCGCCTATTTGGCCTTGGGTAACTTCGGAGTAAACAAGGCCGTTGTTCGGTTCGTCGCGAAATTCGACGGATTGAACGACCACCAACGGATCAGTCGCGTCTTCACGACTAGCTCGGCTCTCTTGGCTTGTGTCAGTGCGTGCATCCTCGCCGTTACGATCTCCATGGCCTTTATCTGGAGACGTCCTTTCGGTGTAACCGACGAACTGGCCGGTGAAGCATGGGCGCTGCTTTTCTTGCTCGCATGCACGCTTGCCGTGTCGCTGACGCTGGGGGTTTCAAAAGGCGTACTCGCCGGGCTCGGCCGGTTTCCCGCGCTCAACGGCATCCGCACGATGAGTCTCCTCTTGCGGAACGGTCTGTTGGTTGGGGCCGTGTGGTGTGGTGGTGGTCTGGAGGCAGTTGGCGCTATCATTCTTGGAGTCTGTGTCTTTGAAAGTGGATGCGGCATTGTGGCGGCGCGACGTTACTTTCCGCAACTTGTCTTTTCGCGACGCTATGTCGACTGGGAGACCGTCCGGGCTATAGGCAGCTATGGCTCCAACATGTTCATCGGGTCGATCGCCTTCCTTGTCATATCGCAAAGCGCATTCTTGGTGATCGGAGCCTTCCTCTCCGCTGAGTCAATTACGTACTACAGTATCGGTGTGTCGCTAAAGGATCAAGCCCTCACGGTCCTCGCGGTCGTGCTGGCCGTGCTAACCCCTGCCGTTAGCAAGTGGGAAGCGATCGGGGACTACGCGGCGATCCGGCGCCTGTTCGTCGTCGCAACACGATATGGGATGTTCATGGTCGTACCCGTTGAACTTGGGTTGTTGATTCTCGGGCGTCCCTTCCTTGCCCTGTGGATGGGCCCGCAGTACGCCGACACCAGCTACATGACGCTGGTCGTCGTTTCCGTTCCCATGTTTCTGTTTGTCTCGCAAATGGTAGGGGCACGCATCCTCGAAGGGGTTGGGAAGGTACGGCCGCTGGCGATTATTTCGGTAGCCCAGGCCGTGGTGACTGTGATTCTGGCTGTAGTTCTGGTACGACCTTTCGGAATCGAGGGCGTTGCCTTGGCCGTTTCACTGCCGCTTGCGATCAGCTCTTGTGCCGTGACGGTTCTGGTGTGTCGTTACGTTCAAGTCAACCTCGTTGAACTGCTGCGACGTTCTTTCTTGATCCCACTGTCGGCATCGGCCGTTGCCGGGTTGGTTTGGCTTCTCGCCACACAATGGTATCCGGTCAGCAGTTGGGGCGCCTTCTTCGGTATCGGTATTCTCGGAATGATACCATACTCGATCATCGTTGCAACTGTGGAACCGCGATTTCGCTACGTGGTTGTCGGTGCGGTCAGAAGGTTCGCTGCATGGCTCTCACCAGTGTGGCGGGCAACGGCGAAGTGGCTCGGAGTCTCTGGTTGATAATGATACAATTGCCCGTCGAAACAAGGCAAGACGCACATGTGATAGGAGGTGTTCTTTAG
>CAYYOX010000787.1:0-3336 GCA_964473065.1 uncultured Planctomycetaceae bacterium
CCTGTGCTCTTGACCGCAGCCTTGTTGCCGCTGTTCGTGCTGACCTACTACCTGGCATACTGGTTGCGGTTCGAGGGTCAATTGGGAGCAATGCAACTGAACTGGTTCACCCACACGGTCCTTTGGATCGTGACCGTCAAGGTGACCGTATTCGCGTGGTTTCGCGTCGATCGAAGTTGGGGGCGATTCGTCACCTTTTACGATCTGGTCACGTTGGTTCAGGCTGCCACCTTCAGTTTGCTGCTGATGGTGCTGATCGATCGCTTCTTCCTGGCCCAACAAACGATCCCTCGCAGCGTATTCATGCTCGACTGGGGTAGCACGATCGTGATGCTCGGCGGTGTCCGAGCACTCTCGCGGACCTTGCGCGAACGCAACTGGATATCGGGCTTCTTTGCTTCAACCAAAACACCCGTCCTGATCGTCGGCGCCAACGACGCCGGCGAGGCCTTGCTGCGATCGATCCGCTGCAACGAGAAAATGGGGTATCACGTCGTAGGGTTCATCGACGGCGACCCGCGTCGCCTCGGTAGTTGCATCGCCGGCGTGCCGGTCATCGGAACGCTCGACCAGACCTGCCGGCTCGCCGAACGCCATGCGGTCGCCGAAGTGTTGATCGCCACCGGCGAGCTCTCCGGCCGCGAGATCCGCAAACTGGTCGACGAAGCCCAGCAGCATTCGATCCATGTGAAAGTTCTTCCCAGCTACGAGCAACTCATCAGCGGCCGGGTGGCCACGCAGCCACGCCCCGTCTCGATCAACGATCTGCTGCGCCGCGAACCGGTGCAACTCGATCTGGAAAACATCCGCCAGTGGATCGACAACCGCGTGCTGTTGGTGACCGGAAGCGCCGGCAGCATCGGGTCGGAAATCTGCCGCCAACTGTTGCAGTTCTCGCCCAAGCGGTTGATCCTGGTCGATCGCTCCGAGAACGGGCAGTTCTTCCTCGATCGGGAACTTCGGCAGCAAGCAAGCCACGTCGAGTTGGACATCCGCATCGCCGACATCCTGGACGAAAAGCGGATGCACTCGCTGCTGGACGAATGCCAGCCGGATATTATCTTCCATGCAGCCGCCTATAAGCATGTGCCGTTGATGGAATGCCATCCGGGCGAGGCCGTCAAGAATATCGTTCAGGCCACGCGGCAGTTGGCCGATCTGGCACGCGACTGCGGCGTCAAATCGTTCGTGTTGATCTCGACCGACAAGGCCGTCAATCCGACCAGCGTGATGGGGACCTGCAAACGAGCCGCCGAGTTGTACGTCCAATCGCAGGCCGAACTCTCGCCCTGCCGATTTGTCACCGTGCGGTTTGGCAACGTGCTCGATTCAGCCGGGAGCGTAGTCCGAGTGTTCCGCCAGCAGATCGCCCAAGGCGGACCGGTAACCGTCACCGATCCGCGCATCGAACGTTTCTTCATGACGATCCCCGAGGCGGCCCGGCTGGTTATCCAAGCCGGCGCGATCGGCCGAAGCGGGGAGATCCTCTCGCTCGATATGGGCGATCCGGTGCGGATCGTCGATCTGGCGGGCGACATGGTTCGGCTCTCCGGGCTGAAGCTGGGCCAAGACATCGAAATCGAGTTCATCGGATTACGGCCGGGAGAAAAACTGTTCGAGGAGTTACACATCCACGGCGAAAAACCCTTGCCCACGCTGCATCCGAAGATTACGGTGGCCGACCGGACGCGTCGCGACGCGTCCGAGGTGCTCCGTTCGATCGAGCAACTGGTTCAACTGGCCGATGAGTATCCCGAATCGATCGTCGAAATGCTCAAGCAGATCGTGCCCGAGTACAATCGGTTCCATCACGCGAGTCGAGTGAGTTCTGCACGCCTCTCGGCGACCGCACTAGCCGAGCAACCGACGGCCGACGTGGCCGTCCAATAGAATCCGAACATTTCCACGCGAGAACTTATAAAGGAATTACTTCCGAAATTCGTTTAGCCGCCGCCGGCACGGCGGTGAGGGCCAGACCTCCAATCTCATCGCCGTGCCGGCGACGGCTAAACGTTTCATCGTCGTGCCGGCGACGGCTAAACGCCAAATCGGCGTGCCGCAGGTTCATCCATGATACGATCCGTTACGACAACGCTTCGCCAGCATACGATTCCGTTCTTCCGACCTACGATCGGTGAGGCCGAGATCGAATCGGTCGTGGAAACGCTCCGGTCCGGGTGGCTGACGACCGGTCCTAAAGTGCGGCAATTCGAGACGGCGTTTGCCGAGCGAGTGGGAGCTCGACACGGCATCGCCGTCAACTCGGCCACCTCGGCCTTGCAGCTCGCCCTGGAGGCGCTGGGGATCTCCGCAGGCGACGAAGTGCTTCTGCCCTCGATGACTTTTGCCGCCACGGGCGAAGTGGTCGTCCATCACAGAGCCAGACCGGTACTCGTCGATTGCCGCCCTGACACGCTGAACATCGATCCGGAGGACCTCCAGAGAAAGATCACTTCGCGCACCAAGGCCGTCATACCGGTGCACTATGGCGGACAGCCTTGCAATATGGATCGAATCCGCGAAATCGCCCGATCGCACAACTTGAAAGTCATCGAGGATGCTGCCCATGCTTTGCCGGCCCGGTACGGCGATCAGACCATCGGAACGATCGGGGACGTAACTTGCTTTTCGTTTTACGCCAACAAAACGATCACTACCGGTGAAGGCGGAATGATCACCACCGACAACGACCAACTGGCCGAACGTATGCGGATGATGACGCTGCACGGGATCAGCAAGGACGCCTGGAAACGGTTTAGCGCCGAGGGATCCTGGTACTACGAAATCCTGGCGCCCGGTTATAAGGCCAACATGACCGATATTGCGGCCGCGTTGGGGATTTGTCAGTTGGATCGATGTGACGAGTTCTGGGAAGCTCGTCGCCGCTGCGCGCAATCGTACAACGCCGCTTTTGCAGACGTCCCGGAAGTTGCCGTCCCGCATGTCGAACTCGACCGGCAACATGCCTGGCACCTTTACGTGATCCAACTCCAACTCGATCGGTTGAGCATCGACCGGAATGCTTTCATCCAGGAACTCAACGGGGCGGGAGTCGGCGCCAGTGTGCACTATACGCCGCTGCACATGCACCCTTATTATCGAGACACGTTCTCCTATCAACCTGACGACTTGCCCAACGCCAAGGCGGCGTACGAGCGGATCATTTCCTTGCCGATTTATCCCACGCTGAGTGAAACCGACCAGAATTACGTGGTCGACACCGTGAAGCGTATTGTCGCGGAAAACCGCGCAACCGGGTGAATCCGGAAAAAGGTGACAGGCGCGAATGGCACTTTCGACCGTTAGGTCATTGTACCGCAAGGGGTTGCGGTTTTC
>CAYYOX010000788.1:0-3328 GCA_964473065.1 uncultured Planctomycetaceae bacterium
CGTTGGAAATCAACGACTTACGTCAACGAAAAACCGTAACGCCTCGATTATAAATCATCCTTTACATTGTGGAGCCACCATCACCATGCGACACATTGCCATCTACCTCCGCGTCAGTTCACGTAAACAAGACACCCGAAGCCAGGAGCCGGATCTACGGCGCTGGGCCGAAGCCTTCTCGAACGGAACGCCGACCAAGTGGTACCGCGACAAGGCGTCCGGTCGAACGATGGATCGACCTGGGTGGAAACGGCTGGAGGCCGATCTGGACGCCGGCAAGGTCTTGAAGGTCGTGGTGTGGCGATTGGACCGCCTGGGGCGCACCGCCAGTGGGTTGACCGCGTTGTTCGAGAAGCTCACATCCCGCAAGATCGGCCTCGTCTCCTTGCGCGATGGCCTCGATCTGGCCACTCCGGCGGGACGACTGATGGCGAACGTACTGGCCAGCGTCGCCGCTTACGAGAACGAGGTCCGTAGCGAGCGGATTGTTGCCGGGCAGGAAGTTGCTCGGGCCAATGGCAAGATGTGGGGCGGTTCGGTCAAAGGTCGCCGGATCAAGGTCCAGTCCGAACAGATCGCCACGATCTGTCGACTCCACAAGGAAGCCGCACCCGTTGCGGCCATCGCCAGGGCCGTGGGATTAAGTAGACCGACGATCTATTCAATTCTTCGAGAAACGGGCCCCTCGGGCGCAAAGTCCAAGATATAAGCCGAACTCACCCGTTTAGTGTTGTATCTACTTATACTGCCAGGAGTTACAATAATCCAGGCGGGCTATCGCGTTTCGTCGTCCTGGCCGCACCCCGGGGGAAGCACGTCAAAATCAATGCCTCCTATCCTGACCGCGTTTTTCTGTACAGCGACCCTTCCGACGCTTCCTAGAAGCCCGTAATCTCGGCTAGAGACGACGACTTACCCCCGACCGTAGCGCCGGCAGGCCAGGGCTATCATGCCCAACCCGGCGATGCTCAGCAGGTTCAACAACGTGGTCGGCTCGGGCACCCCGATCCGCGAGGCCGAGTCGGTGTCGGTGACCCAGCCGCTGTCACCTTCCGGGCCGATGCTCTGCACGTGAATCGCGGCGGTGACGGGTCCGAGCCCGTTGTCCGAGCCGCTTGGGAAATCGAACGATCCAGCCACGAGCCCCGGCCCGGTGATTTCGAGGAGCATCGATTCGCCGGCGCTGAACCGGCCCTCGTAGTTTTTCGAGTTGGACTGGGCGAAGTCGAACTGCAGATCGAACAATTGGTCGCCGGCTCCTCGAAACGCGTTGACCCCCACGCCAATCGCCGGATCGGTAAAGTCACCGATCTTCATGGGCGACCCGAACACCAAGCTGGCCGGATCAAGTGCCGGATCGAGGTTGAACAGGGCCAAGCCGACAAACTCGTCCTCGACGAGATTGCCCAGTTCGAGTTGAAGCGTGACCGACCCGACCGTGTCCCTATCATCGAATGTGGCCGTGGCCCATGGTAACTCACCACTTGGCGAAGTGGCTTTGCTAAACTCGTATGTGAACGGCAGAGTTAGCATATCCGCCGTAGCCGACTGCCCCCACGACAGCAGCATCGATGTAACCATGCCTAGAATAAGAACGCGGCTTCTCATTTCTTACAAACCTCCAGCCAAGTAAGGATCACCAAAGAGTTCCGTTCGCGACAAGTTCAATCAGAGGGAGCCGGACGTTGCATCGAATGCCGCGACACCGTCTCCCCAGAACTGTTCCGTATCGCCGTTTACGCCCTCGCACACTCACTCGCGCGAAGCCATAACGCGACAACTTCCACTGTGCTTGGAGCCACGGACCTGTGTCAAGGAGTTTCTTGGTTTTTTTCTGCCGCCGTCGGTGCTGCGCGTTGGGGGCGGCGTCTGCCGGACTCCCGGTACGATGACGGCTTGCAGGGGGCGAACGACACCCAATCTGGAAGATTCCCGCCTTAACCTCTTAAGATGACGTAAGTTGCGGCCGCAAACCTCCGTCAGCCCCCCCGCCCGAACCCGTGATTATTCGGCCAATAGACCGCACTTCAGATAGCTTCCGAAGATGACTAACGGCTCTGATCGAACCCCTTAGCTGTTGAACACGATGGCTGATTCTGGCCAAGTCGAGTGCCCCCGTTGTCGCAATCCGCTGGGCTGGACGTTGAGAGGCGAGTCTGTCCCAACGGGCACACGTCGACATGCGGTGCGCCTATCGCGCCCGGAACACTCGCGCCAGCTCGTTCCCTCAGTCGCCATGGTATTTGTACCGGCTCGCCCTCCCAGGGACGCCTTTCTTGATCTCCTCCAGGAGGCCGTCATTGCGAAGCAGGAAGAACCAACGCGACGCGGTTGAGTGGTCCACGCCGAACAGCTTGCCGGCCGTTCGGCAGGCCAGGAAGAATGGCTTGTCGCCCGAGACGCGCTGAAGCTCGCGACACAAAGCGACCAACAGTTGCACCTCGGGCGAATCGTAACGGCTCGCGGCCGCCGGCATCGGGGCCTGTTTGGCCCGCTCGAAAATCAATGTCACTGGGTCCTGTCCTTTCGGGAATTTGACTCGGGGCCAGCCATAGATGAAGTCGCCTCGGGTCTCGTCAAACGAAGTCGAACCGATCACGCCCTGAGCTATCCCGAGGTCGTGCCAGGTCCGCACGTACGGCTCCAGGTCGTTCGGGTTGGCGTCGGCCAGACTCGGAATCGCTTTCAGCACCCGGGCGAATTCGAAGACATCCTGATTCCGCTTTCCCGGCCCGTTGGGTTGTCGCAATTGCTTCGGCAGGGTTTCGAGGATTGCGTTGCTGATTTTGAAGTCGAGATTGTCTACACCACCTCCAACAACTATTGCTTCTGTAGTCCTCTGTAATCCTCTGTAATCCTCTGTAATCCTCTGTAGTCTCTGTAGTCTCTGTAGTCTCTGTAGTCTCTGTTGCACGGGGGGTACGGTCAAGAAAACCGGCCGTTTTGACATCTTCAACAAACGGCAAGGGACCGTCGGGCAGGGTTATCAGCCAGCGATACTCGGGGCCGTCCGGGTGTCGACTGGGTGGAAGCAGGCAGTATCCGCCGCCACGCAACTCGCCGTCGTCCATATCGACGATACCACGATGGTCGGACTGGAAGTAGACATGGCGACCTCGGGCCGTGGCCAACGTGGGCAACGTCTGGGCCAAGTCTGGGTGTTGCTGCTGCCATCGCTTGTAACCGTCCATTGTATCGAAATCGCGGATCGTCAACCCGTCGGACACCTCGCCACAGATCACCGCCAGGCCGTAGTCGGTTCGTTTAGCGAACCATCGGCGTAGCTTCGCCTTGTCGGGCCGCTGCGACTGGGACGGCTTCCATCTCT
>CAYYOX010000789.1:0-3318 GCA_964473065.1 uncultured Planctomycetaceae bacterium
GCTCGTCAAACCGGGGCAACGTGTTGTTGTAGCGCTTGGCCCTCTTCTCACCGCCGGTACCTGGCACGCGGGCCGAGCCGTCGAGCACCTTGGGCTCGGGCATCACGAATACCTCGCCGAAGTGGTGGTTGAAGCTGGCCGCCAGATCGCGACAGACCTCGATGTGCTGCACCTGATCCTCGCCGACCGGCACCGTGTCGGAATCGTAGGCCAGGATATCGGCCGCCTGCAGCACAGGATAAGTGAACAGGCCCGCGTCAGCCGCCAGCCCGCGGGCTTTCTTGTCCTTGTAGGCGTGGCATCGTTCCAAAAGCCCCAGCGGCGTGCCGGTCATCAACAGCCAACACAGCTCGCTGACCTCCGGCACGTCGGATTGCACGAACAGGGTCGCTCGCTCGGGATCGAGCCCCAAGGCCAACAGGTCGATGGCCGCATCGAGCGTCAATTGCCAAAGTTCCTCGGGCGTGCGGATCGTGGTCAGAGCGTGCAGGTTGGCAATGAAGTAGAAGGCGTCATCCGCCTCGTCCTGCAAATCGATGTACTGCCGGATCGCACCGAAGTAGTTACCCCAATGAAACCGACCCGTCGGCTGAATACCAGATAAAACTCGCATAGTTCAACTGCCTACTGCTTACTGTCTACTGCCTACTGCTTACCGAATCGTCCCCACGACTTCTGCGACCGACGCAGCCTCCAGTTCGGCCAGGGCCGCGGGCAGTGCGTCGATTATCTCCATGGACACCTTGGGATTGTAAAAGTTCGCCGTGCCGATCTGTACGGCCGTCGCGCCGGCGACGAGAAACTGCATCGCGTCGTCGATCGTGGCGATGCCGCCAATCCCGACCAGGGGAATTTCGACCGTCTGGGCAACCTGATAGACGGCCCGCAAGGCGATCGGCTTGATGGCCGGACCGCTGAGCCCGCCCATGACATTGCCGAGAATCGGGCGTCGGGCCCGCCAGTCGACGGCCATACCCAGGCAGGTGTTGATCAACGAGATGGCATCGGCCCCGCCGGCTTCGGCCGCCTTGGCAATCGGGCGGATGTCGGTCACGTTGGGCGTCAACTTGGCCAGGATCGGCAGGCCACAACCGCCGCGCACCGCAGCCACGACCTTCTCGCACAAGGCCGGATCGGTCCCGAAATCAACCCCGCCGCTGACATTCGGACAGGAGACGTTCAGTTCCAACGCGGCCACGCCGGGTATGTCGTCGAGTCGGGCGGCCAAGTTGACGAACTCGTCGAGGCTCTTGCCGGCAATGCTGACAACGATCGGGCAATCCAATCCGGCCAAATAGGGCATCGTCTGCTCGATGAACGCGTCGATCCCGTCGTTGTCCAGGCCGATCGAATTGAGCATCCCGGCCGTGGTCTCGACCGTCCTCGGCGGCGGATTGCCGGGACGCGGTTTCCACGTGATCGTTTTCGGCAAGATCGCCCCCAGACGGGCCAGATCGACGAATCCCTCCATCTCCCGGGCGTATCCGAACGTACCCGACGCCACCATGATCGGATTGGCCAATTCGAGTCGGCCCAGCCGGATGTTCAATTCAATGCTGGAATTGGCGGCGGAATTCACCATTGCTCTCTCGGTTCTCCGACGGAAGATACCCAATAAACGGGGCGACCAAGGTCGCGGGAAACCGCCAGTTTAACGTGAAAACGGGGGGCTGTCAATTTGCGACGGAACATCAATCTTCCGTGCGGGGATCAGCCTTGACGGGGCATGAGACAGCTCCCGTCGGCAACCGGGAAGGTTGCGGGGATGGATTTCGATCCTTGTCCGAACGATCAGCCGACCGGCAACACTCGCTCGACCCGACGTGCCGCGGTCATGATCCGCGGCACGCAGGCCTGGCTTGCGTCAACCTAGATCAACCCGCCATGGGTCCGATAGGGCGTACCGTGATCCGGCTGATCCAGGAACCACGTCCGTTCCCATTCGTCGAGAATCAGACGGAAGTTTTCGGATGTAAAGATCAGTTGTTGGCTACGGCGAACCGGGTCGCCCGAGTAGGCCGGAATAATGCATCCGGTCGTCGAGACGGCCATGGCGCCAATCACCAAAGCCAGTAGTAGCTTGCGCATACGACAACTCCTCCATGAAACGCGCCCGTATATCGTCAAACCGCGTCATGCTGCCGGGACTTCCCGACGACGAACCGGACAATCAAATGTCTTTTTTGATATGGGACCCAAAATGTGGGAAAATTGTTTCTTCGGCAGCAACCCGAAATGCGGGGAAGGTTGCTGGGGAGGGTCTGCGACGGATCAGCGGACGGATGGGTCGACGAGACTGCGCTGAAGAGGGATCGCCAAAGCTGGGATCACCGGAGAGGGCAAGAACACTCGGGTCGCGATCGAGACGCTTTCGGTGGGGTCAGGCCCTATTGAACTGGCCGAGAATCACTGCCTGCGGGCTCTTAACCCGTTGAAGCGCCAAGTGTTTCGGCTACGGCGTCGGTCTGCTGGGCTTCGGCGGCGGCCATTCGCTCCAGTTCCCGAACTCGCTCTTCCATTTCCTTGCCGGGCTTGAAAGTCACCACGAACTTCTCCGGCACAAACACCTTCTCGTTGGTGCGAGGATTGCGAGCTTTTCGCGGAGCTCGCCTTTTGACCTCAAAGACGCCGAAATTACGCAACTCGATCCGACTATCCCGGACCAAAGTATCGACAATGGCGTCAAAAGTCTTCTGGACGATCTCTTTTGTCTGTAATTGCGTCAGCCCAATCTCTTCGGAAATGGTCCGAACGATCTCTTTCTTGGTCACGACTGGGTTCTCCTGTGAGAAGGTCTCGCCACAGGCAAAAAACCATGCCCGTGAAACAGCCCGATTATGCTCCAAGTGTAGGCCCCATAACGACTAGAGTCAAGATCAATCACCTCAGTACAAGATTCTTGCGGGTGTTCTCCCGGAAGAATCCCGTACGATCGATCGATCCCGACGGATCGGACGAATCATCGTAAGTCTAAGTTGTCAAAGAACTTAGCCACTGCGGAGTCGACTCGGTCAGGTCTATTTCGCGCAAGTCCTTTTCAGGTAAAGACTAACGAAAAATAATCCCGCGGCCGCTGACCGAAGGCCGGTCAAAGCGCGCGGACACCGAGGGTCGCCTCTCAGGCTGGAGACTTATATCGGCTGCCTAATCGGAAAACTCTAGCCAGACCGCAAAATCGTTAAAATCGGCCAAGTCAGCCCCCGATTCTGTGGTTTTTGTAGGAGGCGACTCCAGTCGCCGATTTCACGTACAATGAGCGATCATCTAGCCTGGATTATTCATGCCCCTGGGAATTGCGTGACACACTGTCGTAGCTAC
>CAYYOX010000790.1:0-3317 GCA_964473065.1 uncultured Planctomycetaceae bacterium
GACACGATCCTCATCGAGTCGCTCGATCCAACTTGGACGGCGTCGCTGAGTGTCAGCGGCGGCGAGGGAAACGACACGCTGGACGCTTCAGCGATTGCCTGGCCGGTCGTGCTCCAGGGCGGACCCGGCGCCGATATCCTCACCGGTGGCTCGGCCCAGGATACTTTGGACGGCGGCGAAGGACATAACGTTGTGAACACCGGATTGGGTGACCAAGTTACGATCAACGAGGGCGACTCCTTCCAGTTTGCCGCCGACTTTGCCCAAGCCGTATCCGCTTCGATCGACTGGGGCGACGGCAACCTCGAACCGGCCGTCGTCGATCTGCCTGCCGGCACAGTCTCCGCCAGCCACGTCTACGGCGATGACGGCACGTTTTCACCGCTGTTGACCGTCACGTATCAAGGCGGCGGCGCGGCCACGGACCAACTCGATATTGCCGTGCTCAACGCTCCGCCCGCCGTCGAGGCGGGAGACGATCTTATCGTGGACCAGGACCAGCCCCTTGGTTTTTCCGGCTCGTTCACCGATCCCGGCTGGCTCGATACGCATAGCCTCGTTTGGGACTTCGGCGATGACTCGGCGACCGTCGCGGGAACCTTGACGCCGACTCACACGTACCTCGATCCGGGACAATTCACCGTGACTCTCACGGTCAGCGACGACGACGGGGCTGTCGCCGGCGACACGCTCTTGGTGACCGTCCTGCCGGTGACCAAAGTCGTCGGCCGCCATGTCTTCTACAACAACTCTCGTTGGGACAACACCAGTGACGACGAGGCCATTGCGACCGGCAAGGAGGCCCTGTTGCCGGGCCAGACGGCGACGCTGTTGAATTACACCAGCTATGTCCGCGGGATCAACGGGATTATAGTGGACATCGCTTATCTCCCCGGGACGATCACGGCGGATGATTTCGAGTTTCGCGTCGGCAACGACAACGACCCGGCCAACTGGGAGCTAGTCGCAACGGCGCCGACGGTCGATGTTCAGGCCGGCACGGTGACCCGGGCGACGATCACATGGCCCGACTACACAATTCGCAACGAGTGGCTTCAGGTGACCGTGTTGGCTAACGACAACACGCAACTGGGTGAACCGGACGTGTTTTATTTTGGGAACCTGGTGGGCGAAGCGACCGGCGACGGCAAGGTCGATGCGTTCGATGTCCTCGAAACGCGAAACAACCCGCGGCCGTTCTTCGACCCGGCAACTATCGCTACAGTCCACGACTTCAATCGCGATAAGCGTGTCAATGCGATCGATACGCTGATCGCGAGGAATAATCAAACCTGGGCGGCGACCGAGTTGGAATTGATCGATCTCTCTGGCAGCAAACGCACAGTGTCGGGCAGTGAAAAGGCCGCCCCTGGTCTTCGCACAGCATCCCTCGGCAAGACACCATCAGCACAGAGTTTGGCCCACAAGGCTGTCGGGTCGATCGGGTTGGAGAACGACTGGGGGTGGGTATACGAGTTCCAGAAGGACATCCAGAAGAACCGGTTGCACAGTGCCGAGCGGGCGGCCGAAGCGGTCGACAGGCTGCTAACAACCTTCGGGACTTGAGCCCATGCCCGGATGACATGGGGCCGTATAGGCTGGTGTTGCCAAACGTCGTTTCCGGCACAATACGTTGGCTTAGGGGCTATTCTTCGCCATCGTCTTCCTCCTTATTATTATCCAGCAGTTTCACGCCGCCCGTGGCTTCTTCGGGCGCGTTGCTTTACCGCCCGACCAGCGGCCGGTAGAATTGGTACCCAAGGGGCGCCTCCAAATCTAAAAGGGTTTTAGGTGTCTCCGGCACCCGTTCGTCACAACCGGGCGTAGGAACGGGCGTAAAGCCAGATTATGGAAATAACAAAAAACACCCTAAGCCTTTGTTGTACAAGGCTTTACCGCTTTACCAAGCCTTGCTAGCCTATATTTTGGTGTATAGTAATGGCTGTTGTATCTTAAAACAGGTTCGCCCCATGAAGTGTCCTTTCTGCCGAAGTGATAACGATCGAGTAGTCGACTCGCGAACCAGCCCCGACGGCGCCGCCACGCGGCGCCGCCGTGAATGTCTCTCCTGCAAACGGCGATATACAACCTATGAGCGGGTCGAAGGCACTTCCGTAAAGATCGTGAAGAAGGACGGCGTTCGAGAGCCGTTCGACCGGGCTAAGATCAAGCGGGGCCTGGAGAAGGCCTGCTGGAAGCGGCCCGTTAGCGACAACCAACTGGAATCGATTATTGCCTCGGTCGAGAACGAGCTGGAGAGTAATTTCGAATCGGAAGTGGAAAGCCGCCATCTGGGCGAGTTGGTCATGCAACACCTTCGCGAGGTGGACCAGATCGCCTATGTCCGTTTTGCTAGCGTTTACCGGCAATTTCAGGATCTACACGACTTTGTCAGCGAGCTGAAACCAATGCTGGCCGAGTCTCGCCGCTCGAAATAGCGAGCGGCGGCCATTTTCTTATCCGTCTACCCCCCACTAGGCCGTGGCCTGGAGTTTTGTGCGCAGTAGACTTGATATAGAACGGGAAGGAGGTGGATCATGGTTGTCACCCAAAAACCGCCCACCACGACGATTCGACCACCGTCGATCGAGCAGCCTGCCGTGCCGCCGGAACGCTTCGCGAGCCGACAGCCCGAGGCGACCATGCCGGAAAAGGAAGCCGAGCGTGAGCAACTCCGCAAGGATCGCATCTTGGGGGTCGTAATGTTGTTGGTAATCGTGGCCGTCTTTGCGCTGATGATCTGGCTGGGCAGCCTGGGAACGTTACCGGAAGGCGCCGACTATCCGACTATTCCGGTGCCGCCGTATCACTAGGCCGACCAACCGACCGAGAACGAAACGGGCCGTTGGGCTTTGGCCGTAACGCATTGAGATGCGTTGCGGGGAGATCTTAGCCGAACGCGTCGAAAGGTTTCTTTCTACGGTCGTTTTGAGGCCCGCCCCACATTGACAAGCGTGGCAGTCGCTCGTTACGATGATCGTTTCGGGCGATTAGCTCAGTTGGTTAGAGCGCCACGTTTACACCGTGGAAGTCACTGGTTCGAGCCCAGTATCGCCCACCTCTTAAAGCCTTACGGGGCAACAACTTACGGAAACCAGAATTAGACCCCTTTGAGCCCCCTTTCAATTAGACCCTTTCCCAGACCCCCTTCCGCCCGCGTTTTTGGCCACCTGGGCTCCCTATGAGCGGCGCAGCCGCTTTGGCCAACTGCCAAGAATCGGCCTCATGCAGGCCCGAGGGCGACCGTTAGCGCTTCGCCAAGATCGTCCCAAAGGTCTTCGTAGGCTGCCAGGCCAACGGAAACCCGGATCAGTCCG